>JASFVU010000410.1:0-3700 GCA_050049665.1 Bacteroidales bacterium
GATTACTCTTGCCACTGACGCTTTCGGCCCCATTGCCGATAATGCCGGTGGAAATGCCGAAATGTCAGAACTTCCTCCCGAAGTAAGGCAGCGTACCGATGCCCTTGATATGTTAGGCAATACAACCGCTGCTACCGGAAAAGGATTTGCCATCGGTTCCGCGGCATTAACAGCCATGGCTTTGCTGGCTGCTTACATGGAAGAAGTAAGACTTTGGCTGGGTAAAGTCCCGGAAAAAGGCCAGGCATTCATTGAAGCAACCGGAGTTACCAACTTTACCGATGCCAAGATCGACGACTTTATTGAGTTCTATAACCTATCCGTATTTAATCCGATGCTTCTTGGCGGATTATTCATTGGTGCCATGATGGCATTTGTGTTTTGTGCCATGACCATGAAAGCTGTCGGCCGTGCCGCAGGTGCCATGGTTGATGAAGTGCGCCGCCAGTTCAAAGAAATACCGGGGATCATGGAAGGAAAAGCAACTCCCGAATATGCAAAATGTGTAGCTATTTCAACCAAGGGAGCACAACGTGAAATGCTGGTGCCATCCTTACTGGCCATCATTGTTCCCGTTGCAGTTGGTATTGTGCTGGGAGTTGCCGGTGTTGTCGGCTTACTGGCCGGCGGACTGGTAACAGGGTTTACCCTGGCGGGTATGTTAAACAATGCAGGCGGAGCATGGGACAATGCAAAAAAATATATTGAAAAAGGGCAGTATGGCGGAAAAGGAAGTGATGCCCACAAAGCCGGTGTCGTTGGTGACACTGTCGGGGATCCCTTCAAAGATACTTCCGGACCATCACTGAACATACTGATCAAGCTGATGACCATGGTTTCCGTGGTTATGGCCGGTCTGACCGTAGCATTAAGTATCTTCTAACTTGCCCTATTCATAAATTCACAGATTGATCTGTGCCAAAGCAAGTTAGCCCGATTTAGTTACACTATGTTTTCTGCAAAAACCTAGTGTAACTTAATCGTAATCAGTTTAATAAATGAAATTTATTAATTAAACAGGCTAAACCATAGCTGAAAAATTTTTTCACGAAAGGCCGGATAAAAACCGGCCTTTCTTTTTTTATTGCTAATTTTATTAACGAAACAGATAACCCTGCTATGAAACCTGTTAACCTGATCGTATGCATATCCGTTTTCCTGATGGTTTCCTGTTTTTCAAATAAAAAGGTAACAGAGATCGACTATTCTTTGCTGGAACATGAATATAAGTTTGCTGACGACAGCAATACCTTCATTATCAGGGATGCCGGTGATCTGGCAAAATTTGCCGGAAGTATCTCCCCTGAGGTTGATCTGAACAAAAAGACGGTTTTAGGTTTCAGAGGAACCGCTTCCGGCTGCAGTCCTCCGGTAATTGAAATAAAAGTGCTCCGGGACGATCTGAACAAAAAATACCTTGTTGATGCCGTTGTATACGAAGAAGGATTTTGTAAAAAGCTGTTTTTCTACCGGAAGGTCCTCACTACAGACAAAATAAAGAAGAATTACCGGGTTGAGTTCAGGACGAAGAATATTCCTCAGGACAAATCTTCATTTTGGGAACATAGTAAATGATTCCGGAACAAATAATAATGCTTAATCAGTATCTTTTGATCTTCCCGGTTTTGAAAGCTTGATCCTGACAGGTTCCGTAATAACAAGACAACCCTTAGGCATACTCAGAAGCTCCGGTTCGATGTTTTGATAGAATTCCTCAATTTTTTCGGTTTCATCAAGAATTTCAATCGTTACAGGTAATTTCTCTGTAAGTTCCCAGAATCGTGAAGAAGAAATCTTGCTGCTTCTTCCGTAACCCATGATCCCCCTGTAAACCGTGACTCCTGCAATCCCCATGTCTTTTGCCTTATGAACCACATATTCATAAAGCAATTTCGAATCTATTCTGTCTGTGGTGCTTGCATATATTTTTAATATGCTGCAATTCTTTTCTTCCATATCATAACAAATTTGAAGAAGCGTAACCCAGAAATACGGCTAAAAACCCAAACACAAGGCTTAACCCCGTATACAAGGCTGCCGAAAGAAACTGCCCGTTATGGATCAGCATTAAATTTTCACTTGTAAAGGTTGAAAACGTAGTAAAGCCCCCGCAAATTCCCACCATCAGGAACAACCGCCATTCAACGGTCAGGATCGGGCTTTTCACTACGATCCCCGTTAAGAATCCCAAAAGCAGGCTTCCCAAAATATTTACCGTGAGCGTTCCGATTGGCAGTGAATAAAGATCCAACGATACATTCAGTTTGGAAACATAATAGCGTACCACGCTCCCGATAAAACCCCCGAATCCGATCAGTAAAACTTCCTTTATCATGCCCCTGTGCTACTTGGTTAATCAATCAGAAGAATAACGTTCCCGAATGATATTCGAACCATCACCCCTGAATTGTTTCAGTTCAAACCCTTTTTCGTCAATAACCCCATATGTAAAGCTGTAAATCCAGTCACCCAGATTGATTATTCTGGAGCTGTCTCCCAGTTCTATGTCGTAAGGGATGTGCCTGTGTCCGAATACAAAAACATCATAATGTTCCTTTTTAAGGGTTTTTTTTGCAAATTGGATCAGCAGTTCGCCCTTTTCCCCGGCAAACTCTTCTGCAACAATGCCTTTGGCGTACCTGCTGTGTATTGACCATGTTTTACCAAGCCACAATGCAAAATTAGGATGCAGCCTGGCAAACAGCCACTGAAGAACATTATTCCGGAATACCCTGACCAGTAACTTATATCCCAATTCTCCCTTCCCCAGACCGTCTCCATGAGCCAAAAAATATTTTTTACCATTGAATTCACGAACCAAAGGTTTATGATGTATCTCCGCACCTATCTCAGATTCAAAGTATCCGTACATCCATACATCATGATTGCCTGAAAAAAAATGCACCCTGGTGCCTCCGTCGGCAAGTTCTGCAATCTTCCCCAGAAAACGTGTAAACCCTCTGGGAACAACATGCTTATATTCATGCCAGAAGTCAAAAATATCTCCCACCAAATACAATTCTTTTGCCTGGTGTTTTATTTCCTCAAGCCAGACACATACGAGTTTTTCCCGTTCAAGACTCTTGTCAACGGGGTGCAGCCCAAGGTGGAGATCGGAAATGAAATACTTTTTATTCTTATTCACAAAATTTTATTTTTTAAAAAGATCCGATAAAACTCTGTCCAGAGATACGGGGGATATATTTTTGGCCAGAATTTCACTCTGATCGTTATTAATAAGATAATTCAGCGGCAATTCATTCACGCTAAAAAGAAAACGGGTTGTAGACTGCGGAAATGCAGTATCCACAACACTTATCCACGGTACTTCCTCAAAATTAAGGGCATCGATCCACCTGGATAACGATTTATCAATGGAAACCTGATAAACTTCAAATTCCTCGTTCCTGAATTTTTTGTATACTTTTTTCAGCTCCACGACATTGGCTATGCTTTCCCTTTGATTAACGGACCAGAAAGTAAGCAATACCACTTTCCCTTTTAAGGACGACAAAGCGACCATTTCTCCCTTGCGGTCAGGCAGTATAAGATCGGGCAACGCCCTTTCTTCGATCTCCCCGACAGATTCCAGTATTTTCCTCTGCTGATACATGGAGATCATCGCCTGGTAATTCTCCCGTAAGATCTTAACCTGTCTCACCTTTGGAAAATACTTGTTCAGTGTATCGGAAACCAGCTT
>JASFVU010000412.1:0-3698 GCA_050049665.1 Bacteroidales bacterium
CATCACTCCATCTACCGGGCGGGATTCTCTTATTTTCTGGAAGTGGTGGAAGATCTGTATAACAAGTATGACAAGCACGACAAAACCATCTGGCAATATAAAGGCCTGGTCCGGTATGCCGATATTGTCTGTCACAAGGTTGTTTTTCAGAACAACAACTTCAGGTATGTTCCGTATACAGTGAGACCAGGAGAAACCCTCGAATCCATTTCAAAAAAGCTTTTGATCTGTGATTACCTGATCGTGGAAAAAAATCCCCGGATAACCTCTTTTGAAGACCTGAAACCGGGATCGACGATTCTCGTACCCTCGGATTATGCCAGACAAATTGTTATGTATATCGATAAAGACCGTGAATTCCCGGTCGGTTTAAAAAATTACGATGACAGGGGATTGTTCCAGGATTATGTTTATCTCAACTATACATTGAATCCGCCTTTTTCTCCTGTTGATTTCAGCAGCGAAAACCCTGAATACGGTTTCTGACATGCGAAATACTAATCCGATCCATTAACTTTCTCTCCGGCCCGTCACCCTTCTTTTGCGGACAGGACGGATTGATCCCTCCGCCAATTGACCAACGGGCTCACAAATTTCAGTTATGATAACGGTTAATGCTTCATTTTTTTTAACATTGTAAACTGGGTCAAATAACAGACAAGTTACCATGAAAAAAGCAGGTGCAATTCTTCTGTGTGCACTTTTCGCACTTTTTTTCAATCCCTTTTGGGAATATGCCCAATGCCGTGATAACACATCAGGCATTCAGATCTCCCTGCTTACCTACTCACCGGGGACAAAGCTCTATTCTGTGTTCGGACACAGTGCCTTAAGGGTAAAAATTGCTCATGCCGGAACAGATGACGTGTATAACTACGGCACTTTCGATTTCGACGACCCTTCCTTTTATTTCCGGTTTGTCAGGGGCAAATTACAATACAGTCTGTCAAAAGTTCCTTTTGAGGCCGTACAGCAGCAGGTTCAACTTGAAAACCGATCACTGATCGAGACTCCGCTGAATTTATCTGATCAGGAAAAGCATACAATAGTGCAATTGTTACGGATGAATTATCTCCCTGAAAACAGAAAATATTTGTATGACTTTTTTTATAACAACTGTTCTTCAAAGATCATCGACCTTATCGACGAAAGTGTTCCCGACAGCCTGGAATACAATTCTCTTGCGATACCCAAAAAAAGTTTCCGGAAATTAATGAACAATTACCTGAAGAACAGGCCCTGGACCAATATGGGGATTGATTTTCTGATGGGCATTCCTGCCGATCACAGGGCAAAAGGCACTGACATCGCTTTTCTCCCGGATTACCTGCATCTCCTGATAAAAAATATTCGGATCGCGGAAAAATTCGGGTTTAAAAAAGTCCTTGCCCAATCCGATATTGTCCGGATCAATAACCATCCCGAAACCGAAAAGCCCAAAATTCAGCCGGAATTTATCCTATGGCCTTTAGCCCTCATATTGTTGATATCATCTGTCTTGGGTACCTATATTCCGGGAGTCTTCCGGTTCCTTGAAAAAACATTGCTGGTAACTTTCGGCATCCTTGGATCGGTCATTATGATCCTCTGGCTTGCCACCGACCACTATATTTTCAACTTTAATACGGACCTGCTTTGGGCAAACCCACTGCTTCTTCCGGTTGTATTCCTGAAAGATTCCATGAATCAGATAAAAATAAAGGTTTACCTTACTTACCTTGCTGCATTATTCGTACTTCCGGGAATAATCACTACCATGGTTCCGGAACATAATTTCAGTCTTACAGCATTTGCCACTATGATAGCAATCATTCTGATCAATAAGATCCATGTTTTCAGGCAAACCGATAATGACCCTTTTTATCCTGTTCAATTTAAAAACTGAAACTGCCTATGTCATCCCGTTCGAAACGTAACAAACGACAAAAAATACTGAAAATACTCAGGCACACACCTCCGGAGAAATTCGAGACCGCAGGAATTAAAAAGCTCAGAAAAACAATGATCCGGGCACAAAAGACCTCACCTGCATACCGTAATTTACTTGAAAAACATGAAGTACAGATTGAAAACATCAGAAGCATATCCGATTTTGAACAAAAGGTACCGGTACTTACCAAAGAAAATTATTTCAATGCATATTCCTATTCCGAATTGTTGGGCAGGAATCTCGACAAGATGAAACTGGCTATGTCCAGTTCGGGGTATTCCAGGAATTTTGCCTTTGGATTCAGCTCTGAAAAAGCGCTCAGGTCGGGCCGGTCGGGAATTGATACTACCCTTGATTACTGGTTTGATATTTCCGGCAGGAAAACGTTTCTGATCAATTGTGCCCCAATGGGCGTCCATGTTGAAACTTCCCTTCCGCTTGCGGAAACAAGTGTGCGAAGCGATATGGCCCTTTCATTACTGAAAAAGATTTCTCCTTCGTACGACCAGACGATCATTGCCGGAGACCCTCATTTTCTGAAGAAACTGATTGAAGAAGGTGATGAACAAAAAATAAACTGGGAAAAATACCAGGTGAGTCTGATCCCGGCTCAGGACTGGCTTCCCGAATCATTAAGGACATATCTGGCCAACCGGCTGGAAATTGATCCCGATCATGACGATCACAGGGGAATTTATTCATCTATGGGTATGACTGAACTGGGATTGAATGTATTCCATGAATCAAAATATACAGTTGCTATGCGACGGAAGACAATTCGGGACAAAACCCTCGGAAAGGCTTTTCTATCGCCTGGTATGGCTGCTGTCCCCTGCTTTTTTCATTATTATCCTTTCAGAACCTATATTGAAAGCAAAGAGATAGAAAACCGTGAACACCTTATATTTACGGTTATTGACAAGAATGGCATTCTGCCAATAATACGTTACAATACGGGAGATACCGGCAGGATATTCACTTACAGATCCATTGCCGGAATATTATCCGGCAGCTATCCGGAACTTATTCCGGATCTTAAATTACCGGTGGCGGTCATGTCCGGAAGGAGAGGAAGCAAAGTAGAGTTCAACGGTGAAAATATATTTATCGAAGACGTAAAGGAAGTCCTTTATTCCAATTTTGATGTTTCTGCATCAGTGACAGGCCTGATCATGGTAAAGCCTTTGGAGAAATATCTGGAAATATCAGTGCACCTGAAAGAAAAAACCAGAAAAACCAAATCCCTTGAACGAAAAGTCAGGCAACTGATGAATGATTATTTTCCGGTTGATGTTGAGATCCGTCTGTTCGGTTACGATGAATTTCCCGGTGCACGGGACATGAATTACGAAAGAAAACTCAGCGTTTTTTAATCCATCTCCTGAAGCCCGGGTAACTCATCTTAACAAGTTCCGTCAGATCATCATTTCTTCCTCTTTCCAATGGAAATTCCATGTTTCCATATTACTGGTTTTCCATCGTGCTTCGGTCTCATTCAGATTGGAGACCGCCACTAATGTAAATCCACCATAATACTTGGCAGGAGTACATATGGGATCAAAATAATAATTATATCTGGCCCCAAACCGGATCAGAGACGGCTCGGATACAAATACCCAATTGTCTACTCCGATCCTGCGACTTGTAAGATAAACAAGACGGAATAACCCCTTCAGAACAAGATGTCTGTTCCTTTCGGCTGTTATAACAAGCCTGGATAGTTCTGCAAGATTTTGTGCCTCGTACCTTTTGCCTTTTAATCCGGGGT
>JASFVU010000414.1:0-3696 GCA_050049665.1 Bacteroidales bacterium
TGGGAATCGCTCCCGAATACCGTCACGGAACACGGGAAATACCCCGAAGAAATATTTGCCGGTTGGGAACCTGTACAGGCAAAGGTCGGTGCCGATGAAATGAAAAAAATTCCGTACGGAGCAATTGCCATGTATGCTTTTGCCGATAAACTTGCCTGTGGCTTGCAGCAACTGATGGCCGGAGCAAGGAAATTCAACCTGGATAACATTTCCAGGGCGGACCTGGTCTCTGCCAACAGGGAAACCGAGGAAATTACAAAAATCCCGTTCATGACCGAAGCCGGGGAAGAAGAAGCTATTAAAATACTTAAGTCCTGACACTCCCCTATTGATAAACAAAAGTCCTGCATTGTTATTGACCGGCTGTCCGGTAAATAATGGCAGGACTTTTTTTCATGCACAGATGAACTACCTCGCCGCAATCCGTCCGACCGGGTTCGCCGGGCGGGGCAACGGAGAACCGATGTCAACCGATCTCGCCTCAGGCGAGAGAGCTCCTTCTCCGAAGTAAATCTACGAAGGAGAAGCTCGGCGAAGCCAATTAAACCATACCTATTCGTCCGCTGAAGCCCGAGACCTCGGGGCGAAGGAGGATTAAAACACTATAATTTGTAAAGAATTTTGTAAGTTTTAATACTTGGTAATGTGGGAAGGTACTTTATGTGCCTTTCCTATTTTTTTAAATGGGATGGGAGTATTCATTTAAGTGTGTCATCCCTAAAAATTCTATTTTCAAAATTTCTCCCTCAACTCATCAACCATTCGACTAATCAACTTATCAGGAATAAACACCATCCCACCTCTTTAATAAAAGTAACACCCAATACCTAAAAAAATGATTCTGACTTGCCCTATTCAAAAATTCGCAGATTGATCTGTGCCAAAGCAAAGCCTGTCCCGTAAATTACGGGATTAGCCCGATTTAGTTACACTTTGTTTTTGGAGAAAACTTAGTGTAACTTAATCGTAATCAATTTAATAAATTAAACAGGCTAAGTAAGTGTGTGTAAACACAAAGCTGTCATATGGGTGTAAGCTTACTTTTCAAAGCATGAAAAATAATCGAATTAATATATAACTAAAAACGCAGAAATCATGAAAAGGATAGTTTATTTTGGCATCATCGGAATGCTTTTAAGTATTGGGGGGTTACGTGCCGAAGCTGAGACAATCTTTGCAAAAAAACAAAAGAACGATACCGCTTCATATACAGTTGTTTCGGCGAAGATCATTGAAGAAGATACCAAGAATCCTGTTGTCTTTGCCACTGTTTATAAAACAGGGACAAGCATTGGCACGGTCTCAAACTCCGACGGGGAATTTGAATTGAAGATTCCCGGGAAATCTACGGATGGAACACTCTCTATAACCCACCTGGGGTATAAGACAAAAGAGGTATTCATTAAGGATATTGTATCAGGAAAGGCAGAGATCATTTTAAAACAACACGCTATTCCTATTGAGGAAGTTGTGATCAAAGACATTGATCCGGCAGAGCTGCTGAAAAAAGCCCTGCTCAAAAAGAATAAGAACTACAACCAGTCACCTGAAATGCAAACGGCATTTTACCGGGAAACGCTCAAGCAAAGAAGAAATTATGTTTCCATATCCGAAGCTGTTCTGGACATTTACAACTCGGGGTACAAAGAAAATTTCGACTTTGACAGGGTAAGGATCTACAAAGGACGCAAAAGCAAGGACGTAAAAAAGATGGATACCGTCCTGGTTAAATTTCAGGGAGGACCGCGTACTGCCATGTTCCTTGATATTGTGAAAAACCCGGGAGTGATCCTTGATCCGGAATTATTTACCTATTATGATTATGAACTGGCAGGGATAGTCAGTATCGACAACCGGAACAATTATGTGATCAGGTTCACTCAGAAAAACAAGGTTGATTATCCGCTGTATGACGGAAAGATCTACCTGGATGTCGAATCCCTGGCGATCACAAGCCTTGACTTTCAGCTTAGTGAGATGAGCCTGGATGATGCAACCAGGGTACTGGTAAAAAAGAAACCACTGACTATGAAGATCGATGTTCTGTCGGGAAATTACCTGGTAAAATACCGTGAAATTGACGGTAAATGGGTACTGAACTATGTCCGTTCCGAAGTGAGCTTTAAAACAAAATGGGATAAAAAACTTTTTAAAACAAACATCGTTGCCATGTTTGAGATGGCTGTTACGGACAGGGATACCCAAAATATCGAGAAATTCCCTTACAAAGTGGCTGTAAAATTCACCGACATTCTCTCCGAAAAGGTACAGTCCTTTCAGGATATTGACTTCTGGGGTGAGTATAATACCATTAAGCCGGATGAATCCATTGAAGTAGCTATTGAAAAACTCAACAAAAAATTGATGAGAAACGATTAATGATCTTTTTCATAGATAGAGAGTCTTCTCTTGAATTTTAGGTTTTAGGCTTTGTAAAGGATGTTTAAAATAGTCTCATTTTAAACATCCTTTTTTAGTAGAATATACCTGGAATTTGAAAATTGGTTATTTGAACTTAATTGAGATTTGTTTTTTGGAACTTATTAATTTTCACTCCTTAATGTTCCTTAACAAAATGAGTGCCCTCGGTGGTATTTTTACGACATCGTTAATTCTCTGATCATCTTTAAAACTTAAACTCGTATCAACAAGGATCTCCCAGTCATGGCTTAGTTCACCATCCGGTAATCTGAACTCAATGCCTTCCCAGAAACTGTTTACCAGCAACAGCAAAATATCATCCTGAATTGGTATTCCGCTTTCATTCACTTCATTGATCAGTTCTCCGTTCAGCAACATACCCATACAGCGAATAAAACTAAGATCCCATTGGTTATCGGTCATGTCCGTTCCTTCGGTATTCAGCCACCGGATATCTTTGATCCCTTTTCCGCGTATGCTTCTTCCCTTGAAAAACCTCCTTTTATGGGTAACGGGTTGATTCTTTCGTATCCATATGAGCTTTTTTGTGAATTCGAAAAGTTCTTTCTGTGTCTCGTTCCAGTTCCAGTCAAACCAGGCAAGCTCATTATCCTGGCAATAAACATTGTTATTGCCTTGCTGGGTTCTGCCGTACTCATCTCCATGGCTGATCATGGGAACTCCCTGGCTAAGCAGCAATGTCGCCATAAAACCGCGCTTCCTCTGCTCTCTGAGCGATACTATCTGTTCATCCGCGGCGTGACCTTCAACACCGGTATTCCAGCTCAGGTTGTGTTCTTCCCCGTCCTTGTTATCCTCCCTGTTCTTTTCATTGTGTTTCTGGTTGTAGCTTACCAGATCGTGAAGCGTAAAGCCATCATGGCACGTAATAAAATTAATGCTGGCCGAAGGAAGCCTGCCATCGTCTTCATACAGATCGCTGCTGCCGCTCAGTCTGTATGCGAGCTCTTTCACCTGACTTTCATCGCCCCGCCAGAATTTGCGTACACAATCACGGTATTTGCCATTCCATTCTGCCCACAGAACGGGAAAATTGCCAACCTGGTAACCGCCTTCCCCGAGATCCCAGGGTTCTGCAATAAGCTTTACCTTTGAAATAACCGGATCCTGATGGATGGTATCCAGAAAAGTCGATAATTTTCCCACTTCAAACAAACCCCGGGCAAGGGTTGATGCCAGATCGAACCTGAAACCGTCGATATGCATTTCCGTAACCCAGTAGCGAAGGCTGTCCATGACCATCCGAAGGGTTTG
>JASFVU010000415.1:0-3689 GCA_050049665.1 Bacteroidales bacterium
CCCGATAGCGGAGCGTATCGGGATAGTCCTGTATCAACAGACAGCCATTCGGATAAGTGAATTTTACGATAAAAGCAGCTATTCTTCCGGGAACGCAATGAACCGGAATTTGTAAGTCGAACGAATCCCGATAGCGGAGCGTATCGGGATAGTCCTGTATTAACGGGCAACCATTCGGACAATTGATTTTACAATAAAGGCAGTTATACTTCCGGGAACGCAGTGAACCGGAATTTGTAAGTCGAACGAATCCCGATAGCGGGATTGTATCTTTTAATTGTTTTATTTTGCGCTGCCTTTGTTATTGAGGGATCGAATCTTCCTCATTTCTTAAACAAAATGGTCGGATAATTTATTCTTTTTTCACAGCTAGTTTACATTCAGGTAAGTTTTACAGGATATATTGCTTCATGCTTTAGAACCCTGAAACCACATTTGATAATGCAAAAAGCCATTGTCATTATACTTATGCTGTTATCCCTGTTCCTGAATGTATATGTTGCAAATGAAAAGGATCCGGTTTTTGCAGAAAACAATTTGTTTATAAAAGATCCTTTATCCTTTGAACCGGAAAAACAGATCACAGAAGAAAGTCGGGATACTACGATTTCACCACAACAAAATTTACCTGTTGTGTTTTGATCGGTCACCTCTGCAGTACCCTGAGTTCTTTTCCTACTTTTATGAATGCCTGCAACGCGTTGTCCAGGTGTTCGCGTGTGTGGGCTGCCGATAACTGTACCCTGATCCTGGCCTGGTCCTGCGGGACGACCGGGTAATAGAAGCCGATGACATAGATACCTTCCCCGAGCAAAGCAGCGGCAAAATCCTGCGATAGCTTGGCATCATAAAGCATAATAGCAACAATAGCGGATTGAGTTGGTTTTATATCAAATCCTGCTTTTACAATTTGCTCTTTGAACCAGGTCGTATTTTCATGAAGTTTTTTTTGCAGTTCATTTGTTTCGGCCATCATATCAAACATGGCTATGCCGGCACTGGCGATCATTGGAGGCAGGGAATTTGAGAAGAGATAAGGCCTTGATCGCTGCCTGAGCATATCGATGATCTCTTTTTTTCCCGTTGTAAATCCGCCAATGGCACCACCAAATGCTTTGCCGAGCGTTCCTGTAATAATATCTACCTGTCCGCGCAGATCAAAGTGTTCTGTTACTCCTCTTCCGGTTTTGCCAACAACTCCGGCAGAGTGGCATTCATCCACCATGACCATGGCATCGTATTTTTCTCCCAGGGCAATGATCTCATCCATAGGTGCAAGGTTGCCGTCCATGGAAAAAACCCCGTCGGTCACAATAATCCTGAAACGCTGGTCCTGAGCCTCCTTCAGTTTTTCTTCAAGATCGTTCATATCTGCATTGTCATAACGGTAACGCTTTGCTTTGCATAACCTCACTCCATCGATGATCGAAGCATGGTTTAATGCATCCGAAATAATCGCATCTTCATCTGTAAGCAACGGTTCAAAAACTCCCCCGTTCGCATCGAAACAGGCAGCGTATAAAATGGTGGCTTCAGTCCCGAAGAAATCCGTTATTTTTTGTTCCAGCTTAATGTGCAGATCGGTAGTACCACAGATGAACCGGACCGAAGACATCCCGAAACCATGACTTTCAAGGCTGTTTTTGGCAGCTTCGATCAGTTTCGGATGTGATGAAAGTCCGAGGTAATTGTTTGCACAGAAATTTAATACTTCTTTTCCATCATCTGTTTTGATCACAGCATCCTGGGGAGATGTTATGATACGTTCCGTTTTAAAGAGTCCTTCTTTCTCTATGTTTCGCAATTCATTGCTGAGGTGACTTTTAATTTTACCATACATAGCAGATCGGTTAAAAGAATTGTGTATCGCTTTTTTTTGTTCTTATTTCCCTGAGCATGGTCTCAGTAATTCTTTTCAGGTTATACACGGGCTTCCAGTCGTCGTGCATACGCGCCATGCTATCATCGACACTTTCGGGCCATGTCATGGCGATATCCTGACGGAAATCGGGAGCATATTCAACCTTAAAATCAGGGATATGCTTCCTGATCTCATTGGTTACATCTTCAGGGCTGACACTCACTCCCATGATGTTATAACCGGTATGGAGTTTAAGTCTTTTTTTTTCAACTTCCATTAGCCTGATCGTGGCATTGATAGCATCTTCCATGAAAAGCATGGGCTGCTTTGTATCCTTACTAAGGAAACAGGTATACTGTTTGTTTTGCACGGCATGATAGAATATTTCCACCGCCCAGTCGGTTGTCCCTCCCCCTGGTTCCGTTTTATAGCTTATCAGTCCGGGATAACGAATACTTCTTATGTCCACACCGTATTTTTTGAAATAATATTCACACCATCTTTCACCGGCCAGCTTACTGATGCCATAGACCGTTGCCGGTTCCATGGTTGTGAGTTGCGGGGTATGTTCCCTGGGTGTTGAAGGGCCGAAGACAGCTATGGAGCTTGGCCAGAAAATCCTTTTTACTTCGTCAACCAGTTTTGCGATCTCCAGGACATTCATCAGGCTGTTCATATTTATGTGCCACGCCTGAAGCGGCAGTTTTTCCGCGTTACCGGAAAGAACAGCCGCAAGATGATAGATCTGGGTTATTTTATGCCGTATAACAAAATGGATCAGCCTTTTATCATCCATAACATCCAGCAGTTGAAAGGGTCCGCTGTTTTTTATATCCGGAGGAGCATCCTTGATATCCGTTGCAAAAACATGCTGATCCCCGTGAATTTTTCTCAGGGCAAGCGTGAGTTCAGATCCGATCTGACCGGCCGCACCAATGATAAGGATATTTTCCATGACAATTCATTCAGATCTATAAAATTATAATTTATACCGTTAAGTTGGCATGATAATATTCAGGCCGGCAGTTCTATCCTTCATGGTTTAACCGCAAAGGATACCATGTAGGTGTGGAGAATACAAAAGAGATGACCATATAACAATGACTGAAAAAAATTGTCCGTATTTTTATTCAGTGAAACTCAAATTTCAGAAACAGCCTGTCTCGCAAAAGGCGGGAGAGTGCACTGAAATTTGTTAGTTGAACTAATCCCGATAGCGAAGCGTATCGGCGTTATGTGGTTTAATACCCCGATGGTCTGTATCGGAATTTTAGGTTCAGGGTTTTACCTTAAGGATTCATACCATTGATTGATTTATGAGTAATAGGGGTTAGCATTCAACTTCAACAGGCAAATGCTTATCTTTGCGCCCAGTAATATAATAAACTAGCATGTCAAGAAGAGTAAGAGTACGTTTTGCCCCCAGTCCGACAGGCCCGCTTCACATTGGAGGAACAAAAACCGCATTGTTCAATTACCTGTTTGCCAGAAAGCATGGAGGTGATTTTATACTCCGCATTGAAGATACCGATCGGTCAAGGTTTGTCGAAGGTGCTGAAGAATATATCAATGAAGCATTTGAATGGTTAGGGTTGATCCCTGACGAAGGCATAACTCAGGGGGGGGAATATGGTCCCTACCGGCAATCGGAAAGAAAAGAGATCTATAAAGAATATGCCGGCCGGCTTATTGACTCCGGGTGGGCATATTATGCCTTTGACAAACCGGAGGAGCTTGATGAGCTGAGAAAGAAATACGAGAGCAAAAAGAAAACCTTTTCTTATGACTCCCATACCCGTCAGTCGCTGAATAATTCCCTCGTTATAGG
>JASFVU010000416.1:0-3682 GCA_050049665.1 Bacteroidales bacterium
TCCTAATAAGGACATAACAAAACTTCCTATAACGAACAGACCAATGTAAATAAATACATACGAAAGAATTACATTCACATGATCCGCATTAATCGGTTGTCCGTTATATTTCAATGGTTTTACCATGGAAGGATGGATCAGTTGTTTGATATGCAGCCCGATCCTTTTCAGGGTAATCCAGACCCTGACCACCTTAATTCCACCGCTTGTCGAACCTGCACAACCACCAATAAGCATGAGTAAAAACAGGAAGAACAATAATAAATGGGGCCATACCTGGTAATCGACAGTTGAATAGCCGGTACAGGTTATTATGGAAACCACCTGAAAAAAAGAATGCCTGAACGAACTCTCAACAGAATAGTTGAACTTAACGTACAGAAAGACTGAAACGATAAGTCCGATCACAATGATCAGAACCAGATAAAATCTGAATTCTTCATTTTTCAGGACACGCTTAAAATTCCCGGTAAATACAAGGTAATGCAAAGCAAAATTAATCCCCGCCAAAACCATGAATATGAGAACCACATACTGTATATAGGGAGAAAAACCGCCTATGCTTGCATTTTTCGTCGAGAACCCTCCTGTCGCCACCGTGCCAAACGCATGTGAAAGGCTGTCCAGCATATCCAGACCACCTATTCGCAGCAGGATCGTCTCTGAAAATGTCAGAAGCAGGTATATGATCCAGATACGTTTAACATTCTGTATCAAACGTGGTTTGAGCTTTTCAAAGACAACCGTTGACACTTCTGCTCCGAACAGTTGCATGGCATTCACCCGGTAGTGGGGAAACACAGCCAGTACAAGAACAATGATACCCATTCCTCCTATCCAGTGTGTTTCGCTTCTCCAGAACAATATTCCACGGGGAACTTTTTCAATATCCGTCAGGATGGAAGATCCGGTCGTTGTGAATCCGGAAACGGATTCAAAAAATGCATCGGTAAAGGAATCTATGGAATGGGAGAATAAAAACGGCAAAGTACCGAATAAAGACAGCACCATCCAACTCAATACGACAATGACAAAACTGTCCCGAATGGTCGCATTTTCCTCAACTTTGGTCCTTGTAAGAACATACAGTATGAAACCAACAATTGCCGTGAATAGCATGGACTCCGATATGGCAGTAATACTGCCATGATCATATACCATGCATATGATCATATCCAAAAGCAAAAAAACACTTTCAAATAGTAAAGTAAGTCCGATAAAATGCAGGATCAGCCGGAAATCTAAAAACCCCTTGCCGTTATTCATCAATCTTATCCCTTAATCAGTTTCGCATTAAGATCAGTCAATATCCGTATCAGGGTTGAAATCTTCCATTAAATCCCCTGCAATCTTCCGTATCTTATTATCGGATGCCTTTAAAGACAATTCCCTCAGAAGATCATATTCATAAATATACCTTGCTAAACGGAGTTTTAATTCTTCACTTTGCAACCTTCCGAACAAACTTTTTATAAGCAGCCTGTCACCATGAACTATGCCCGCTTCGACCTTTAATTTCTCTTCATTGCAATGATCTGAGATTTCTTTCAACAGATCTTTTTCGCTAATGTACTTAAGTGCCCTTGTTCTGATGAGCATCTCACCTGAATTCAAAACCAGGTTTTTCAGCACTTCCTGATCATTCAGCTCAATAGCCGACTCCATCCGGATGACTTCATCGGAATGATTTTTAAGTTGTTCAAGTATTCCTGTATTGCCTGATCTTACTGCTGCCTCAAACTTTATCCATTCATCCGAAGCATTTTGTGCAAGCTCATGGATAATTGCTTTGTCTTTTATATTATCCAATGCTTCCCTCCGATGTATATAATTTTCTTCATTTCCAGCAGCAAGAAGTGCTAATTTTTCATCTCTGTTCATTTCTGTCTCGTCTTAATTTTTTACAATAGGGATTATTAATACAGTCTGAAACCTGTATATTAAAATGGTTACCTGATCCAAACCAAAAATCAGGATACAGGAAACACATAAAGTGATAAATAAAACATTCAGGCTACGGACCGGAAAAACGAATGATTAAAGAATAACGGCGGTGGCAGATCCAGTTCAAGAAAAGAGGTAAGTGAAAAACCGAAATATTGATAATAAGTAATGAATACCGTCCTCCCGGGAAAATTGAAACAATTGTGTGTCTCCGACTTTC
Source organism: Bacteroidales bacterium (assembly GCA_050049665.1). Taxonomy (GTDB): domain Bacteria; phylum Bacteroidota; class Bacteroidia; order Bacteroidales; family UBA10428; genus UBA10428. The sequence continues at coordinate 2,165 of JASFVU010000416.1, forward strand.
TGAACTTTAAGAACAGATCGGTTTCTTCAGCATCGTTTGAGTTTTCTGCCACCATTGTAAAGAAAAACAGGTGATCTGTCTGATGCCATTCACTAAACTTACAGAGATCTGAAGGATTAACCGAATACGGACAACTATCAGGATCGAAAAAATCATTCGGGATCTTCCCGCCTTCCTGATACCCGATAATGAGACTGAGAAAAAACAGTATGTGATAAATGCCTGTCATAGTCAAGAAATGACGTGGTAAAAGTACTAAATGAATCGTTTCGTTAGACTCGTTTCTGTAATTATTTTTGATCAAACAGGGAAAACTTTTTATCTTTCCATATGTTACTCCAATAAAAAGATGCAAACCATTTTAGGCTCAGGAGGTGCAATTGGCATTGAGCTTGCCGGTGCCCTTCCGAAATATACCGATAAGATCAGGCTTGTCAGCCGGAATCCCGAAAAAGTAAATCCCGGCGACGAGCTGTTCCCGGCCGATCTTACCAGCCGGGACGAAACCCATAAAGCAGTGAAAGGCTCTGATGTGGCATACCTTACCGTTGGTCTGCCTTATCATATCAACGTATGGAAGACCACCTGGCCGCTTATTATGAGAAATGTTATCGATGCGTGTAAAGAGAACAAATGCAGGCTTGTCTTTTTCGATAATATTTATATGTATGATCCGGATTATCTGGATGGGATGAATGAAGAAACTCCGTTAAATCCATGCAGCCAAAAGGGGAAAGTCAGAGAACATATCGCTAATATGCTCCTGGAGAAAGTGCGGAACGGCAATCTTACGGCCCTGATAGCACGTTCGGCCGATTTTTACGGCCCTTCCCTGAAAACAAGTGTGCTTACGGAAACTGTCTTTAAAAATCTCGCAGACGGTAAAAAGGCTATCTGGATGTCCTCGGTAAAATACAGACATTCATATACTTATACACCTGACGCAGGAACAGACACGGCTTTGCTGGGGAATACACAAGAAGCCTACAACCAGGTATGGCACCTTCCCACGGCAAAAGATCCGCTCACAGGAAAAGAGTGGATAGAGGCAATAGCTAAGGCAATGGGTGTTAAACCGAGATACATGGTGGCATCAAAGTCCATGGTGCGCCTTACCGGCCTGTTTATGCCTGTTATGAAAGAAATGGTGGAGATGATGTATCAGTATAACAGGGATTACGTGTTTGACAGTAATAAATTTGAAAAAAAGTTCGGAGTAAAGCCCACTCCTTATCAAAAGGGAATAGAACATATCGTCCGCACAGACTATAAATGAATCTTTACCTGTTTTTAACGGATCGTTTTTTGATTTTTTAAGATTCTGCGATTCAAATATTTATTAACTTGCACTTCGTGTTTCCTGAGGTTATGCCGCAAAGTTATGTCTGATATCGGGTATGAAAACACTTTATGAAACACTGCCAAATACCATTAACATGAAAGACCTTAGTATTATCATTTGTTCATACAACGAAGAAAAGACTGTATGCAGTGTCGTTGAAACATGCCGGAAGTATA
>JASFVU010000417.1:0-3671 GCA_050049665.1 Bacteroidales bacterium
ACAAAAATCTTCTTCCGGAAAAGTTAACCGAATACATCAGGTTCATCGAAAAAGAGACAGGTGTTCCCGTAAAGATTGTTTCCGTAGGACCTAAACGGAAACAAACAATTGAGCTGCAAAACTGATGAGGTGATCAGTTGATGAGACGATGAGGTGAAAAGAGAAATTTCATATCCCAATCTATAAATTCCGATTAACTGAATTAATCGAATAACCGGTGAAATGAAGATCCTGATAAGCTTATAGTTTGGTTCATTTAATTCAGTTCACCGATTTATCGATTCATCAATTTCAATGAATACACGATTAAACATTTAAACAAGTACCTATCCTTCGCATCATTCGCTGATTGCACCCAGTAGCCAGTAGCCAGTAGCCAAAAGCTAACAAGCTAACAGCCAACTGTCCGGCAGCCTTTCCCGGCAAATACATGACAAATTTTATTTTTAAAAATATATTGCCATCTTTGCGGCGCCTGACAAGAAATTATTTTTGAACATATAAGCAGTTTTAATCATGAAAAAGGACGCAATAGCGATATTATGTGCAGGGGGACCTGCCCCCGGAATCAATACGGTAATCGGCTCGGTTACAAAAGTATTTTTAAATGCCGGCTACAGGGTTTTGGGTATCAATGAAGGTTATAAAACATTGTTTACCGAGAATACAAAATTCGATGAACTGAATTTTGAATTTGCCGATACTGTTTTCAGCCGGGGTGGTTCGGCTTTGCAAATGAGCAGACACAAGCCAAAAGACAAAGAATTTACCACGACATTCTTTACAAAAGAAAACATCAAACTGCTTGTCACTATCGGAGGCGATGACACAGCATCAACTGCAAACCGGCTTGCCAAATACCTTGCCGAAAATAACGTCAAAGTTTCCAATATTCATGTACCTAAAACCATCGACAATGATCTTCCGTTGCCCGAAGGCAGCCCGACATTTGGTTACCAGTCGGCCAAGGAAGAAGGCGTCCGACTGGCAACAACCATTTATGAAGATGCCAGAACAAGCGGCAACTGGTTTATTATTTCCGCCATGGGAAGAGAGGCAGGACATCTTGCAGTTGGAATCGGCACTTCCTGTCATATGCCGATGATCATCATTCCCGAAATGTTCAATAAAACAAAACTGACTACCGACAAGATCACAAGACTTATCATTTCTTCCATGATGAAAAGGAAGATCCTTGGTATCACCTACGGAGTGGCTATTGTGAGCGAAGGTGTGTTCCACTTTATGAGCGAGGAAGAAATAGAAGGAACAGGGGTCAATTTTACTTATGATGATCATGGACACCCTGAACTGGGGAACGTTAGCAAATCCCATATATTCAATATGCTGGTTCAGAGGAAGCTGAAAAAATTAGGGATATCCATCAAAAGTCGTCCGAATGAACTTGGGTATGAATTAAGATGTTGCCGTCCCATTGCATTTGATTTGTCTTATGCAACCCTGCTTGGAAACGGAGTAATGAAATTATTCCAGGAAGGGGTTACGGGATGTATGGTCACAGCCGATCCTGCCGGAAACATTTCTCCCCTGTACCTCAAAGATGTTGAAGACGAGAACGGGAAAGTAAAACCCCGGTTGGTGAATATTAACTCTGAAAGAGCACAGCTGATCTTTCACAATAATCTCCATTTCATTACCAAAAGCGATTATCAGGCGGCAAAAAAATTCCTGACAAATCCCGAAGATTTTGATTTTTATAAAATCCTGAACTGGTAAAAGGATGTCTAAAAAGTAAAAAACAGTACTTTCAAAGTATCTTTTTGCTTTGTGAAACTCTGTGACTTCTTAATGGTAGCCTGCCTTTGCAGGCCGTTGTTTGCTTCGGCAGACGAAAGTCTGTGTAACAGTCAATTATAATTATACGACAACCCTGCCTGCCGGGAAAGCTGGGTTGCCCGAAGTAAGCCCAAAAAGATACAAACACTTTTTTGGATACCCCCTTTTATCCATTATATTCAGCACGATCGATTTATTGTCTATAAAATTTTGCTTATATTTATAACAAAGACCTAAATCAAAACGATAACAACTATGGCCCAGGCAAAAAAGAAAAAAGGTACCATTGCAATACTTACCGGCGGAGGTGATGTTCCGGGACTCAATCCTGCTATCCGCGCCATAACCATAAGGGCTCTCAGGGAAGGTTACCAGGTCATTGGGTTGCGCAGAGGATGGCTGGGGATCCTTGAATTTCTGAGAGATAAAAGAGCCGATAACAGCGATAAATACATTGTATTATCCGAAGAAATAGTCAATAAAGCCGGCCGTACAGGCGGCACATTCCTTCATACATCCAGAACCAGGCCAAGCCATGTTCCGAAAGTGAATGTCCCGGAACAGTATAAAGACAAATACAAAGATGATATAAATGATCTTACACCGGAGGTAATAAAGAATCTTGAATACCTTGGTGTGGATTACCTGATCCCCATAGGGGGCGATGATACGCTGAGCTATGCGGTACGATTATATTCCGAAGGCGTAAAAGTCGTTGCCATTCCGAAAACGATGGATAACGATGTACCGGGAACTGATTATTGTATCGGATTCAGTACTTGTGTTACCCGTACCATACAAATGTGTAACACCCTTCGGACCACTGCCGGATCGCATGAACGGGTACTGGTGCTTGAAGTGTTCGGCAGGTATGCCGGGTTTACGGCTATGTTACCCACCATGGCCGGTGCTGCCAACAGGTGTGTTATTCCTGAATTTAAATTTGATATTGAGAAATTAACCTCATTGCTCATCAAAGACAGAAATATCAATCCCAGTCGATATTCGGTTGTACTTGCCTCGGAAGGGGCTATGTTTGCAGGAGACGGTGAAATGATCTATCGCTCTGTTGAAAAAGATGCTTACGGACATTCAAAACTCGGCGGGATCGGAGATGTCATTTCCGCAAAAATCAAGGAATTGTCCCCTAAATTCAACCATGGTAAAAGAGTGAATGTCATCAATCAGCAATTGGGCTACCTGGTAAGAGGCGGAGATCCTGATGCCATTGATTCCATCGTACCGATGGCTTACGGTAATCTGGCCCTTGACCTGATACTTAAAGGGATTCATGGCCGCCTGGTAGTCCTTCGAAACGGAAGGTATGATAATGCACCCATCGATGTCGTAACCAGTACGAACAAGAAAGTCGACATCAAAAGACATTATAATTCGGAACGTCTCAGACCACACTATAAAAGCTTTGAGTTCCAGCCACTGTTTATCATGACCGGAAATCAATAAGACACAAAAAAAAGAGGCACATCATCCGAAGTGCCTCTTTTTTCTTTAAGTTCTTTTCTATCGTACATGAAGCCATGCCCCGGCGGTTATTGAGGCCCTGAAATCATCGATCTCACTTATCCCCTGCTGAAAATTATTATAAGATTTGGCAGAAACCCTGTAGAATCCGTTCGAAGCTTCAATGATCTGGGTCTGATAACCCATTTCCTGGATCCTTTCAGCATACATTTCGGCAAAATTTTGATTTTGAAAACTGCCAACGATCATAAAATAACGCCCATCACCATATCCGGTCCTGGGTTGAGTTTCAACAGGTTCTTCAACAATAACAGGCTCTTCCGGTATAATGGGGGTAGTATCCACTATTTCCGGTTCAACAGGCATGCTCAACAGTGAATCGGGTCCTTTAT
>JASFVU010000418.1:0-3669 GCA_050049665.1 Bacteroidales bacterium
GACAGGCACATGCAGCAGCAATAAAACAACAAAGGATATACCTCCTCGGATTAACTATTGCGATCCTGTTTCTCATACTGATCGGTATGTTGATCATAAGACAGAAAAATCTGCAGGTTCGTTTTAAGACCGTTGAACTGGAGCAGAAACTCTTCAGAACACAAATGAATCCGCATTTCATATTTAATTCGCTTTGTGCCATTCAGGATTACATGTATAAGAACAATCCGAAAGAAGCAGGAAATTTTCTTTCCAGGTTTGCTGCCCTGATGCGGCAAATCCTTGAAAATTCCAGAACCGAATATGTTACCGTTGAAAATGAGATAAATACTCTCCGGAATTATCTGGAGATACAAAAACTCAGGTTTGAGAAAAAATTTACCTGGGAAATATATGTAGATAAAGCCATTGATCCCGAAACTTTTGGAATTCCGCCTATGCTTGCCCAGCCATTCATCGAGAATGCCATTGAACATGGCTTGTTGCCAAAAAAAGGAACGGGAAAAATTCAGATACGCCTTATCCTGCTGGATGGTGCGCTACATATTGAAGTAGAGGATAACGGTATTGGAAGAAGAGAATCGGCAGACAGGAAAGGAACTGCTTATACGGAAAAGAGATCGCTTGCCACCGTGCTTACACAGGAACGCCTTTCTTATCTGAAAAAACAAACAGGTAAAAAAGTCTCTTTCCTGATCGAAGACATCTCAGAAGATCAGAAACCGGCAGGAACAAGAGTTACCATTGGCATTCCTTATCAAAGAATTTATGGTTAAATTAGAGGCAATAAAATTGTCTCTGCCTGTGAAAGCGATCATTATTGATGACGAACCTAAAATAGTAAGTACCATCAGCAGTTTGGTCGGGGAACACTTTGCTGACCTGGAAATTGTAAGTACTGCCAATGACATGGCAACAGGGTTACGGGCCATTTCAGAATACGATCCGGATATTCTGATCCTGGACATCAATTTACCGGACGGAACCGGTTTTGATCTGTTAAAGCAAGTGGATTTACCAAGGTTCAAACTGATATTCATTACGGCTTATGAAGAATATGCTATTAGAGCATTCAAGTACAGCGCCATCGACTACCTTGTAAAACCCATTCAGCCCAATGAGCTGATTGAAGCCATTAACAGGGCAAAGAACCTGAAACAAAAAGAAGATCAGCAACTGAAGCTCAGTGCCTTGCTGGAGAACCTGAACGAAGGCAACAGCATGAAAAAGATCGTATTGCGAACGGCCGACAACATTCACCTGGTAAAAACAGAGGACATTATCCGCTGCGAATCGGATAGCAATTATACCTTCTTTTACCTTACCGACGGAAGGAAAATTCTTGTTTCGCGTACTATGAAAGAATTTGCAGAGTTACTGAAATCAGCAGGATTCCTGAGGGTCCATCAGTCGCACCTCATCAACATAAACCACATCGACCGTTATGCAAAGGCCGATGGTGGTGCCATGATCATGAAAGACAATTCAAGTGTCCCCATTTCGCATGAACGCAAATCGTATATCCTGAAGCACCTGGAGTCGCTGCTATAGTGCACTTCAAAAACCCGTTTGCAGAAACACTGACACCAGCCTTCAAATTCTAACCCAAACAGATTGAATGCTCATTTACCATCAGGCTATTCTCATTCACAAATGATTCAGGCTCTCAGGGCTTTACATTTGTAGTATTACCACACCGGTAAGGAATTGTAGAACCAGCAAAACCACCATTATGAAAACCATCATTTTGTCTTTTATTCTGATGGCCGGGCTTATATCAACCAGTCATGCCCAACTGAACTTACTGAACAAAATCGAAAAGGAGTCTAAAAAACGGGTAGACAAAAATGTCGACAAAGGCATTGATAAAGGACTGGATACAGTCGAAGAAGGTGTTGAAGATGCTGTAACAGGAAAAAACGCCGATGAATCAGATAAAACGAATGAACCTGCTAATGACAGATCACCTTCTTCTGATGCCCGGCCGGAGAATACTTCATCAGATGACAATACAGACAGGGAGGAGAAAGAGGAAACAGAAGAGGCCCCTCAACTGGTATGGAGCAAATACGATTTTGTACCCGGCGATAAAGTTATTTTCGAAGATATCCTTTTCAATGAAGAAAATGGTGAATTTCCATCTCGCTGGGATTTAGTAAAAGGCACAATAGAAAACGCAGAATTTGGGGGTGAAAATGTTATTATGTTCAGAGGAGGCAGCTCAACTATAATACCTTATCTTAAGAATATGGATATTGATTATCTGCCAGAAGTTTTTACAGTTGAATTTGATCTGTACCTTCCGGGTAGTGTCGTATTTACAGTGTTATTTTATGATGCGAAGAATCAGAGGTCTCCATCAAACTACTCAAGTCTTAAAATATGGCCTGGCGAAATGATATTTCATCCGGCCAGTAGTAAAATACCTGATAAGGGATCAATTAGTAAAGAGTGGGCACATATTGCTATAGCTTATACAAACGGCAAGATGAAAGCATATATTAATGAAACGAGACTAATAAACATTCCGCATCTCCCATATGATCCGACTGGAATTTCCTTGCATGCATATCATGCCAGCGACGTTAATCGCTATTATATAAGGAACATTCGAATTGCTGAAGGTGGAGTAAAATATTACGACCGTGTTCTTCAGGATGGTAAGATTGTATCCAATGGCATACGCTTTGACGTGGGAAAAGCCACCTTGCGTCCCGAATCAATGGGTGTTATCAACAAGATTTATGATCTGATGGATGAACATCCTGATCTTAATTTCAGTGTTGAGGGACATACCGACAGCGACGGAGATGAAGCTTCGAACCAAAGTCTCTCGAAGGCCAGGGCCGAAACAGTTATGAATACCCTGGTTCAGATGGGCATCGCAAAAAACCGTCTGACCAGCAAAGGATTCGGAGAAAGCCGGCCCATCGACAACAACGCAACGGCAGAAGGCAAAGCCAATAACAGGAGGGTTGAATTTGTGAAATTATGAAGCATATGAAAACATTATGCGGACTATATACCCTGCTTTTTTTCCTGTCAGGCGCCTTAGCGGCACAGTATGATACCTTAAAAAAAGAAGTTTATACGCCTGAAAAAGGAACAACAGAAAGACAGGAGATTCTCGATGCCCTGCGGGAAGAAGTTTATAAGATCCATCACATTGAAGTGATCTTTGTCGTGAACTACTTAAAAGTTTACGACGGATGGGCCTGGGTGCACACTTTACCGCAAAACGCTGACGGTACGAACAGATACGAAGACATCCTGGGTCTTATCCGTAAAGAGGGTGAATCATGGAGTGTACTGGAAATTCCCTGTGCAGAAGAAGATAATCCGAGGTGTATTACCAGTACTGAATTTTACCGGGAGCTGATAAACCGGCATCCCGGTTTACCTGAATGCATATTACCAATCAAATAGTACGTTTTTCAGGAAAAAAAACAATGTTTATTTACCAAAACAATATAGAAATGAAAACCTTGCTAACAAACAAATACACAGTATTCATTCTCCTGATCATCTTTTCAGTAAGTTGCTCAAAAGACGACAACGGAGAAGAAAACGGGGATGATCTGATAACGAATGACTATACGGGATGGATGGACGTATATTTTTCAAATACGATCCCGCCATTTGAAGCTTCAACACAGCTTGAGGTAAGCA
>JASFVU010000419.1:0-3667 GCA_050049665.1 Bacteroidales bacterium
GCAATTCCAATAACTTGACAAACTAAAAAAGAAATGTCTGCTTCCTGTAAGATTGGGAAAAATTGTTTTTTCAGGTTATTTAGTTACCTGCTTCTTGTTTTCGTATCAGTTTTGTTTTCATGTGAAACAGAGGTATTAAAAAAAACTGATGAGAAAATACTGGCAGTTCTTGCCCACCCTGATGATGAAACACTTATAAGCGGAACGCTGTCAAAGCTTGCTGCAAAGGGATGTCAAATTACAATTGTTTATGCAACATCGGGAGACGATGGTCCGGACTTTAGTGGTCGCAAACTTTATGGTACTGATTTGGCAAGAGAAAGGGAATATGAAGCGAAAAAATCACTTGATGGTCTTGGGATCAAAAATCCGCCCGTCTTCTTAAAATTCCCTGACAGCCATTTGAAAGAACATCAAAAAGAATTTGAAGACACACTGTTAAGTATATTTAAAAATACCGAACCTGATGCAGTTATTAGTTTTGGACCTGACGGCATCACACATGATCCGGATCATATCGTAACCGGATATGTTACTGAATATGTATTTTACGCAAGTGCTTCGGGAAAACTATTATTACAAATGGCCCTATCAGAATATCCAGGCAGATTATTGTTGGGCAGAAAACCTTTTCAGGATATTACCATTGATTTGAAAGTAGATGTATCAGACTACAGGAAAGAAAGAGTAAATTCGATTAAGGCACATCGTACCCAATTTAAAAAGATCTACCGTCTCGTCTATAAAAGGTATGTTCGAAGAGTACCTTATGAAGAGTTTGTCATTGCTGATAACCGCGATGGAGATGTGGTAATGAAGAACTGTTTAAAGCAATAACTCCGTAGGAGTTCAATATTGGTAATCCCTGGCTTCAGCCCGGGAGATAATGAATCAATACAAACGTCGACGCATCTGCCGGCACTCATAGGGCTGCTGCGATTCTATGCGACGGAATAATTCTGCTTATATCAAAGATGGGATTATTCCATGATCCCGTTGGGGGGTGTCGATAACCAAAAGCAGGTGCAGGGCTACGCCCTAAACATTTTTTATTTTATCCAATAGCTCAAACAGAGGGATTATTTCATGATCCCGTTGGGGGGTGTCGATAACCAAAAGCAGGTGCAGGGCTACGCCCTAAACATTTTTTATTTTATCCAATAGCTCAAACAAGTTTGGCTATTGGATAAAATAAAAAATGCCCCTTTCGGGGGCACCTGCTTTTGGTTGCGGAGGAAGAGGGATTCGAACCCCCGGTACCTTGCGGTACAACGGTTTTCAAGACCGCCGCATTCGACCACTCTGCCATTCCTCCGGGCGCGAAAATATAACTTTTTTTTCAGACGGAGACCACATCCGATGAAAAATTATGATTTCCTCATTTGTATCGTTGGCTGATCATCTGTACGGCGAAAATAAACATCATTTTTTATCAACATTGTCATAACTACAAAGCAATCAATATTTTACCTGATATTCCCCAATGCCCTGATTTGTATCTGCCTGGTTTTCTGTACTTTATTCAATTCATTCAGGCAGAGGTTGGATTCAAAACACCAAATCCGGGCAATTGATATTAACATCATAAGGCATCAAAAAAGCCTGAAAGGTTGATTTATAGCGGTAAAAATTAACTTCTAAATTTGCTAAACTTGACAAATAGTCTATATTTGTATATACATTTACTACGGTGAAAATATTTACTAACCCTAAATTATTTTATCATGAACAAAGCACAATTAATTGATGCAATCGCTAGCAGCGCTGGTATAACTAAAGCTGATGCAAAGAAAGCTCTTGATGCTTTTATAGATTCTACATCTGGAGCCCTTAAAAAAGGTGACCGTGTAGCTCTTGTAGGATTTGGTTCTTTCTCTGTAGCAAAAAGAAGTGCCCGTACGGGAAGAAATCCACAGACCGGCAAGGAAATCACTATCCCTGCTAAAAGTGTAGTTAAATTCAAAGCTGGTAGCGAATTAGCAGATGCTGTTCAATAATAATGGAAAAAATTACCATGTAGGGGAGCAATGTTATGCTCCCTTTTTTTTTCCCTGCTAAATGGAAAAAAACAACGCCGGACTGATCAGGCTTCTGGAAGGTTTTGTCACTGAAAAAAGAAAAAATCTCTTTTCTTCGGTTCTCCGGAAAAGAACCAGGTACATAACCGTTGTTCTGGAAGATATTTATCAGCCGCAAAATGCTAGTGCGGTATTAAGAACCTGTGATTGTTTCGGCATACAGGATGTTCACATCATTGAAAATAAAAACGAATACAGATTAAATCCGGATGTAACACTGGGATCTGAAAAATGGCTAACGCTGAAGAGGCACAATGATAAAGGACAGAATTCGCTGACAGCCGTCTCAGCACTGAAAAAATCAGGATACAGGATCATTGCCACCATGCCTGAAGGAAACATCTCCCTGGAAAACTTTGATTTGAACAAAGGGAAAACAGCATTATGCTTCGGAACAGAACTCACCGGACTATCCGGCGAAATAGCAGACGCTTCGGATGAACAACTGTTCATTCCCATGCATGGGTTTACCGAAAGTTTCAATATATCCGTTTCGGCTGCGATCATTCTGCATCATCTCACTACAAAGCTCAGAAACTCAACGATAAAATGGGAACTGACTGATGAAGAAATACTGGAACTAAAACTAAACTGGTTGAAAAAATCGGTGAAGAATTCGGAAATGATTGAAAAAAAGCATGGTTCCGGCGGAATGATCTGAATTATCTTCATTTCTTTTTATGACATGAGTGACTTCTCAATGGGTGTCTATTTTTTTTTATATATTTGACTATATTATTGATGAATATCTATATACTTTTGATGAAAATTACTAACCATGAATTGTATTATTATAGATGATGACCAGATGTCGCGCAGAGTGATCGAAGAGTTCGTGGAACGAACCGACCAACTACATCTGCTAAGTTCATATGAAAATGCGGTAGATGCTATAAATGCTTTCAATACGGGCGAAGACATTGACCTGATCTTTCTGGACATTGAAATGCCGGAGATGAGTGGGATCGATTTTCTCGAAACACTTCAGAATCCTCCCCAGATCATAATCGTTTCTTCCAAAGAAAAATATGCCCTGGATGCTTTCAATTATGATGTGACAGACTACCTGTTAAAACCTGTCAACTACAGCCGGTTTTTCAAAGCAGTGAACAAAGCCGGCGAACGTTTTAAAAATAAGGTCGACCCCAAAGAAGATGAGATATTCATCAAAAAGAACTCAGCCCTTGTACGATTAAAATACAAAGACATTCTGTGGGTAGAAGCTCTTGAGAATTATGTGATCTTTAATACGTTTGAAGACAAGTATACCATCCATTTCACTATGAAGGCCATTGAGCAAAAGCTTCCCACAGGTATTTTTACCAGGGTGCACCGCTCATACATTGTGAATATCAGTTCAATAAACTTTATTGAAGATAATGCCATTGTGATCAAAACCAAAGATGGCGGAAAAACAATTCCCATCGGAAAATCCTATAAGGACAAGCTGATGGGCGACATCAACCTGATGATAAAATAATTCTCTTCTTTTGTTGTTATAGTTCCGACAATCATTTGCAATAATGAGATATGGCTTACATGTTGTATTGATCCTTATTTCCATTCTGCAACCGGGAAAATTGCTGTCG
>JASFVU010000421.1:0-3654 GCA_050049665.1 Bacteroidales bacterium
TGCCTCGTGCTCAATGATTGCCGATTCATTATCAACTTCCAGATAAGGGAATGTATGAGCACCACACTGATCACCAAGCAATAATGAATCACACTGGGTGAAATTCCTGACATTATCAGCTGTCTTCATCACCTTTACCAGGCCGCGGTAGCTGTTCTCACTTTTCCCGGCCGATATTCCTTTTGAGATGATAGTGCTGCGTGAATTTTTTCCGATGTGTAACATTTTGGTACCCGTGTCGGCCTGTTGTCGATTGTTTGTGACAGCAACAGAGTAAAATTCTCCGACGGAATTATCGCCTCTCAGTATGCAGCTTGGATATTTCCATGTAATGGCGGACCCTGTTTCTACCTGGGTCCATGAAATTTTTGAGTTGTTGCCTTTGCAGATGCCTCTTTTTGTTACAAAATTGTAAATGCCACCATTGCCGTCTTTGTCTCCCGGATACCAGTTTTGCACGGTACTGTATTTTACTTCGGCATTTGTGTGGGCTATGATCTCAACAATGGCCGCATGCAACTGATTTTCATCTCTCTGCGGGGCAGTGCAACCCTCCAGGTAACTTACATAACTATCGTCTTCCGCTACGATGAGTGTTCTTTCAAACTGACCTGTTTTAAACGCATTGATCCGGAAGTAAGTTGAGAGTTCCATCGGGCATCTTACGCCTTTTGGTATGAAACAAAATGATCCGTCGCTGAATACAGCGGAATTTAACGCAGCAAAATAGTTATCGGTATAAGGTACCACCGAACCCATATATTTCTTCACCAGGTCGGGATGTTCCTGAACTGCTTCGCTGAAAGAACAAAATATAATGCCGAGTTCAGCCAGTGTTTCACGAAAGGTCGTTTTCACCGATACGCTGTCCATAACGGCATCAACGGCAACACCGGTAAGGTGTTTTTGTTCCTCAAGCGGAATTCCGAGCTTTTCGAAGGTGGCCAGCAATTCGGGGTCCACTTCGTCCAGACTATTGTATTTTGCCGTTTGTTTCGGAGCGGCGTAATAAATAATATCCTGGTAGTCTATTTCCGGCAGCTTCAAATGTGCCCATTTGGGCATTTTCATGGTTTTCCAGTGGCGGTATGCCTTTAACCGGAAGTTAAGCATGAATTCGGGCTCGTTTTTTTTCTCAGAGATCAGCCGGATAATATCTTCATTCAGACCCTTTGGTAATGTATCAACTTCGATATCAGTATAAAAACCGTATTTGTATTCGTTTGATGTTACCTGATCCAGTAATTTGTCCTGTTCTGCGCTCATGATCTCACGAATTTCGATGTGAATAAAACTCTTATTTAGAAATAGTCTAAATAAAAGCAAAGATACAAAAACTATATGAATTTATATATTTGTGGGGCTTTTGAAACTGGAATTATTGAATTCATATGGCATCAAAAAAGGAAACAAATGATCTGGAGGAAATAGGTGAGTTTGGTCTTATCCGTTTGCTTACGGAAAAAATAGAATTGAAGAATCCTTCTTCACTTACCGGTGTGGGTGATGATGCTGCCGTTCTTGATACGAAAGGTAGACAGATCGTAGTGACAACAGATTTGCTTGCAGAAGGGATTCACTTTGACCTGGTTTATAGTCCGCTGAAACACCTTGGTTACAAAGCCGTGGTGGTAAACCTGTCCGATGTTTATGCTATGAATGCAAGGCCAGCACAGGTGTTGGTTTCGGTAGCCCTTTCGGCGAAGTTTTCTACTGAGATGATGAAGGAGCTGTATGAGGGGATTCATCTTGCCTGTAAAACGTATCATGTTGATCTGGTCGGAGGAGATACCAGCAGTTCAATGACAGGATTGACTATTTCTGTCACTGCAATCGGGTTGGCAGATAAAGACGGGATTGTGTACCGGTCCGGGGCAAAGGTCAATGAGCTTATTTGTGTTTCAGGAGATCTCGGGGGGGCTTATATGGGATTGCAGATTCTGGAGCGTGAGAAAATGATCTATGGCAAAGAATCAACGCTACAACCCGATCTGTCGGGTTATGAATACATACTGGAGCGGCAATTAAAACCTGAAGCGAGAGCAGATATTGTAACTGTTTTAAAAGAAAATAATATCAGGCCGACTTCCATGATCGATGTATCGGACGGCCTTTCTTCCGATCTTTTGCATCTGTGCGATGCATCGGATACCGGGTGTAAGATCTTTGCCGATAAGATTCCTATAGCCGGAGAAACAATAAAAGCTGCTGAAGAACTGAATCTTGAGCCTGTTACTACTTCAATTCACGGAGGGGAGGATTATGAATTACTGTTTACATTACCGGCGAAAGATTTCGAACGACTTTCTTCTGTCAGGGGTATTTCGGTGATAGGCCACATGACCGACAAAAAGGAAGGAAAGCATCTTGTAATGAGTGACGGCAGCTACACTGAAATTCATTCGATGGGCTGGAACAGTCTGAAAAATAAGGTTTGATCTTTCTTCATATTCCCCTTTGGCGCCGGAGTTCCCCGGAGGAGGATTCATTTTATTAGTTATTCCTCGTTATCGAAATAGCCCCTGATGATCCCTCTTTTTGAGTTATTGATGAAAAGAATGATTTCATCCCGCTCATCGGTTGCGGGAGAGTTGGTTTCGATATACCTGATGGCATCCGAGATATTCATGCTCCGCTGATAGATGATCCTGTATATTTCCTGGATCTCGTAAATGGTTTCTTTTTTAAAGTTTTTTCTTCGCAGTCCGATCGAATTAATCCCCGTATAGGATAAAGGTTCCCGTCCGGCAAGAATATAAGGAGGGACATCTTTCCCGACTTTTCCTGCTGCCTGGACAAAACAGTATTTACCTATTCTAACAAACTGATGAACAATTGAATAAGGGCTGACAATAGCAAAATCATCTACTTCGACTTCCCCGGCGAGGCCTGCATGACTGCCCAAAATACAACTGTTGCCCAGGGAACAATCATGAGCTATATGTGCGTAAGATTGTATCAGACAGTCCCTGCCGACCTTTGTAACTCCTTTGGCTTTTGTTCCTCTGTTCAGGGTAACGAATTCCCTGATGGTGGAATTATCTCCCACTTCGGCTATAGTCTTTTCCCCGGCAAATTTCAGATCCTGCGGAATGCCTGAGATTACGGCCCCGGGAAAAATCTTACAATTTTTTCCAATACGGGCTCCATCCAACAGAACCGCATTAGGTCCGATCCAGGTCCCTTCTCCGATTTCAACTTCAGCAGATATGCTGGCAAAAGGTTCTATGACGACATTTTTGGCAATTTTTGCTTTGGGATCTATGTGTGCGAGCTTATGTATCATATAGTTTGTTTTACTTTCCGAAAGTTATCATTCTGCCATTATCTAATCATGCTCATGTTTGTGGGCAAGCTGGGCCATAAACTGGCCTTCGACTACAAGGGTCTGACCGACAAAAACATGCCCGTGCGTAATGGCAATCCCTCTTTTTACAGGGCCCAGGAGTTTCATATGAATGTTAAGTGTATCTCCGGGAACAACTTTATGTTTGAATTTGATGTTATCAATTTTCAGGAAATACAGGAGGTAGTTTTCCGGGTCAGGCACTTTGCTTAACAACAGAATAGCACCGACCTGTGCCATGGCTTCTATTTGAAGAACTCCTGGCATGATAGGCTCATCGGGATAATGTCCGATAAAAAATCCCTCGT
>JASFVU010000025.1:0-11336 GCA_050049665.1 Bacteroidales bacterium
CTGGGCCTTCGGGGCTTACGTTTTCTTTCATTACCGGCAGTTGTTCCGAAGTTTTTGTATTGCCTGTCGAGGAATGACGGCAATCCCCTTCTGGAGGTCTTTAAACGGTAAGCTACTGAAAATGTGAGGAAATAGTATACATCCCGGTGTTTGGAGGCCTGAGTTTGTTTATATCCTTCAAGGTAATCGGTGACTGAATACCTGTAGCCAAGTTCGGCATTAACAAGCCAGCGGTCATCAATGATATACTTAAGTCCCAAACCAAAAGGAAAGATAATTCCCAGGTTGTTATTCTTTATATCGTCAACGGAAGTGATGTCCTGAGTAAAGGTCACTTTTGAATTTGAATAAACACCTCCGATGCCCAGAAAAAGATAAGCATTAAACGACATATAATTATTTAACATCCCGCGCTTGTTAAACATTGCTGCTGATTTATACTTTTTCTCTTCCGGAATAAAATAATATTCGGCCTGGGCCGAAAACTCAAAAAGTGTGGTTTTAAAACTTCTTCCTCTGTCATTTCTGGAATTAGCATCGGTGGCATTCCCCCAGGCCAGAACGGTATTCACTTTTAAGACATATACAGGATCGAGTTTATACCTCAAATAGAGAGGAAAGGCCATCCTTGTTTCGTCTATTTTTATGTCTTTCAATCCAAACCAGTTCTCTTTATCAATAGTTCCCCCAATATCACCAAAAATCTGTGTTACTCCAATACCACCACCAATCTCATATCTTCTCAGTTTCCATCTTTGCCCGTTTGCCGCATCAGAAAGGCATAGAATGAGGATCGCAATAGCTATATACCTAACATTATCAATTTTTGATATCCGCTTGTTAAACATGCCTTAATACTTGGTCATTTTTTTAAAATTACATTTTTTCACCCAAAAAAAAAATTCACCTCTCAATTCCTTTTGTCAGCCCCCCACATCAGCTTGTTCCTGATTGTTGAATAATAGCTGTTGAACTGAAAATTAACAATTTTCAACGGGAGATCGGCTTTTTTTATGTGAAATACATTATCCCTGGTCCCCATGACCTGTGTTCTGTTGTCCAGTGTGATGTGAAAATTTCCGCTTCTTGCTTTAACTTCCAGCTTTATCTCAATGTCGTCCGGCACAATGATAGGCCTGACAGTAAGATTGTGTGATGCAATTGGTGCAATGACAAAATTATTGGAACCGGGAAGGACAATTGGCCCTCCGACACTCATGTTGTAAGCTGTTGATCCGGTAGGAGTTGAGATAATCAATCCGTCTGTCCAGTAAGTATTCAGAAATTCACCGTTAAGATAGGTATCAACCTTAATCATCACGGTGTCTTTCTTTTGTATGGTAACATCATTCAATGCAAAATTATACTTCCCGAATTCCAGATTTTTTGACTCAACCGTCAGCATCGAACGGCTCTCCAGTTTGTAATTGCCTTTAAAAACGGCATCCAGGGCTTCGGACAGTTCCTCCTTTGATATGTTTGCCAAAAAACCCAGTCTCCCCGAATTGATCCCTATAACCGGAATATCGAAATTTTTAAGGAACATGATGCTCTTCAGAAAAGTACCGTCACCACCAATGCTGATCAGAAAATCGATGTCTCCCGGAGCATCATCCGGATCAGTAAATACATCATTTACTTCCGGATCAAGATTGCATATTTCTTTTAAAAACCCGTGAAAGGGCTGATAAAGAAAAACACTCACATGATTTGTTTTTAAATAACTGAAGAAATCTACAATATAACGATTAAAATCAGGATTAAAAGTACGGCCGAATACTGCAATTTTCATATACATCAACTCTTGTTAATATTCTTATTCTGAGTCACTTATATTATTTCTTCCGTCTTCAGGAGAATTTGTCACAATGCAACGTTATTATGACGTTACGTGTCTTGCTGGTTCCCGGCATAAATTCTTTCATGGTTATTAATCACTGATACATGTTCTTTTTGCTTTGAATTTCAACATGGTCATTCTTACGAATGAGGGCTTCATTTTGGTCATTCAGATACTTAAATATTTCATGAACGAATCATACCTGTTTTCATACAAACTGTTAAGGTCATTTTCGTCCATGAAAGAAGCCTTAATGATGTAATTGTAACGAACAAAAGTCTGAATTATTGATGTCAGCTCCTTTCTGTTTATCTTCAGCGTTACCTCCATTTTTGTAGAGTTTGCCGGACTGGTAATATAGGAACTCAGAATCTTGGCATCATTACTTTCTACAATCTGGGCTATCTCAGACATGGAATAATCGTTGGCATTCAGGTCGAGTACTATGATCCCGCCGGGTTGCTTTAGTGCTGAAACATCTGCGAAATAATGCATAAGATCCGTAAGGGTAATTACTCCCTGGTAATGATTTTCATTATTCAGCACCGGCACAACCGATAACTGAAGCTCGGAAGCCAGTTCCATAACCTCATAGATATGCTGATCAAAAATTACAAAGGGACTGAAAAGAGATAAATTGTGGTTCCCGATGGGTTCCTCTGCCATGTTATTATCATAAATATCCTTATCGGAAATTAGTCCGAGAAAATCCAGGTTATTGACTATGGGCAAATGCGATATTCTGAAGATATCCATCCAGTAAAGCGCTTTCTGTCCGCTATCCGAAGTTCTCAGCGAAGGTATTACATCTGATATTAAATCCTTTGCAAGCATAAATGTTTCTCAGAAAATACTCTAATTTTACATGTTATTGATCATACAAACATTTACAATGACCAGATTAAGTGTAAATATAAATAAAATTGCAACATTAAGGAATTCAAGAGGAGGGAATGTTCCGAACGTTCCGGAAGCTGCTGTTCGTTGTCAGGAATTTGGCGCTCAAGGCATTACAATACATCCGCGTCCGGATGAAAGACACATAAGAAAACAGGATGTCTATGACTTGAAAGCTGTCGTCAACACCGAGTATAATATTGAAGGTTATCCTTCCGGAAAATTTATGGCCATGGTTGCAGAGGTTTTACCGGAACAGGTTACTCTTGTACCAGACGCGCACGATGCCATTACTTCAAACCAGGGATGGAATGTGATCAAGAACAGATCTTTCCTGAAAGATATTATAGCTGAACTCCAGGCAAACAATATCCGCACTTCGATCTTTGTTGAAACAGACCTGAAAAACCTTGAAGCAGCCAAAGAAACTGGTACTAACAGGATTGAGTTTTATACGGAACCCTATGCAAAGCAGTTTTCTGCCGATAAAGAAAATGCAATAAGATCATTTGTTGAAGCGGCAGGGAAGGCAAATGAACTGAACATAGGCATAAATGCAGGCCATGACCTGAACCTTGAAAACCTGAAATATTTTGCCGATAATATTCCGGGATTGCTGGAAGTGTCTATAGGTCATGCATTGATATCGGATGCTTTGTATTTCGGCCTTGAAAAAACAATTCGTCTTTATCTTGATCAACTCCGGTAAATGCTGCTCAGATACAAAAAATTCGGTAATGGTTGTCCGCTGATTGTTCTTCATGGATTGTATGGTTCATCCGACAACTGGTATACGTTTGGGAAAAAGCTGAGTGAATACTTTACCGTATACCTGGTAGATCAGAGAAATCACGGAGAGTCTCCTCATCATCCCGAACTGAATTACCGGGTCATGACCGGTGACCTCGAAGAGCTTCTGCTTTCTGAACACATTGATTATGCCTGCATTATGGGGCATTCTATGGGAGGAAAAGTAGCTCTGAACTATACGCTGAGACATCCCGGAAAAGTCAGAAAACTGGTTGTTATTGATATTGCACTCCGGTCATATTCCCATAAGAGCAATTATGCTCCTCAGGCATTTTTCCATCGGAAAATTGTTGATTCACTGGCAGAACTTGATATCTCAAAAACCAATACCAGATCTGTGATCGATAAAGACCTTTCAGTGAATATTCCGCAAAAACCCCTGAGACAGTTCTTATTAAAAAACCTGAAGCGCAACCATAAAGGTAAATTCTACTGGGCACTGAACATTCCGTCACTCAGGAATAACCTGCATAAATTACTTGACGGGATCGATGCCAAAGGGATGGTCGTCGATATCCCGGTTATGGTAATCAGCGGCATGCATTCAGCTTACATCCGTGAAAATGATAAAGCCATGTTTAAAAAAGTATTCCCCAACATACGAGTAGTTGAACTGGATAGCGGACATTGGGTACATGCCGAACAACCCGTGAAACTGCTTGACTTGCTCGTCGATTTTCTACCTTTGGAAAAGACCTAATCACAAGCAATCTCTATCTGTTCTTCCCGGAGTATATCCAATCCCTTATACCTCAGGATCAACTGTGCTACGGCCAACACGTCATTCTGGCAATATTCAACTATCCTCAAAAGATTTTTATCCTTCCAGTATACGTCCGCTACCTGACTGCCGTCTATATCATCTTTGGGACTGGGAATATTGAAAATGGCCGTTAATAGTTCAAGTGATGTGTAATGTTTGTAATCGCCAAATTTCCATAATTCCAAAGTATCAAGGTGTTTGATCTCCCAGGGTTTTTTACCCGCATTATCCAGTATATCAGGAAGCTTAATTCCGTGTATCAGCATCCTTCTGGCAAGGAATGGATAATCAAATTCTTTTCCATTATGAGCGCACAGATAAAGCGTTCTGCCTGAAGAATAAATATCGAGCATATCAGCAAAATCCGTCAATATCTCCTTCTCATTATCTCCGCTGTAAGACTTGATCTTTATTTTGTTCTTATTCTTTTCCCGGAATATTTTTCCTGCTGAAATGCATATGATCTTTCCAAATTCGGCATATATTCCCGCTCTTTGATAAACATCTTCGGCAAGTTGTTCCTTATCTCTGAAATAAGCTGATTTTTTGTCCCAAAGAATCTTCAATCGTTCAGGTACATCCTGAAATGATGCAAATTGAGGAACAGTCTCAATATCGATAAAAAGAATATCGGATATATCAATTTCACTTAACATAGTATAATCGGAATTATGAAATTATATTAAATGGTTTTCTCTATTTTTGCGTTAAAAAAGAAAAAATGATAAAACATATCGTCATGTTTAAGCTCCCCAATAACAACAGGAAGGAGCAGAATGTTCTGGAACTCAAAGATAAACTTGACGGCCTAAATAACAAAATTCCTGAAATAAAATCCCTGGAAACAGGAGTAAACATCAGCCCGAGATCATCTGCATTTGACCTTGTTTTAATTACGGAATTTAACAATCAGGATGATCTTGACAGGTACCGGGTCCACCCCGATCATCAGGGAATACTGGCATTTCTGGATGAAATAAAAGAAGATGCCATTGTTGTTGATTATGAATTTTAAAACAGGCCTTTCATGAATGTATTATATCCCCTTAAATTCAGCCCGATCATTCTGGATAAGATGTGGGGCGGAAAAAAATTAAAAACGTTCCTTCATAAACCGATAGAATCAGATAAAGCGGGTGAAAGCTGGGAAATATAGGGAGTACCCGGTCATGTTTCAAAAGTTTGTAACGGATTCCTTGCGGAAAACGATCTGCAGGAGTTGACCGAAGTTTATATGGGAGATCTTGTAGGTGAGCGGGTTTACAGTAAATTCGGATCGGAGTTCCCCTTATTGATAAAATTCATCGATGCTTCCGATGCCCTCTCTATCCAGGTGCATCCGGATGACAAGCTTGCGAAAGAACGTCATAATTCCATGGGTAAAACCGAGATGTGGTATATTATGCAGGCAGATGATCATGCGGAACTCATTGTGGGATTCAATCGTAAAATAAATAAAGATATTTATCTTAAACACCTGAATGAAAAAAGGTTAATGGCCATTTTGAATACAGAACCGGTAAAAGAAGGCGATGTATTCTTTCTTCCTTCAGGACGGGTTCATGCTATAGGTGCAGGAATTTTGCTCGCGGAAATACAGCAGACTTCCGATGTAACTTACCGGATCTATGATTTTGACAGGAAAGATGCCGATGGCAATTTCAGGGAGCTGCATACGGAACTTGCGGTGGATGCCATAGATTACAGTTACCATAAAAGTTACAGGACAGATTATGCAAAGGTGGAAAATACACCTGACACCATCGTTCAATGCAGCTATTTTACAACCAACCAACTTAACCTGACCGGAAGGATCGAACGGGATATCAGTCAGCTTGACAGTTTTGTTATCTATATTTGTCTCAAAGGCTCCTGTGAAATCGTTTTGCCCGACATGGAAAAAACACCCGTGCAGAGAGGAGAGACGGTGCTTATACCTGCGTCTGTCAGTTTGTATGAAATTATTCCCGAAAACAGTGCAGACCTTTTAGAAGTATACATAACAAAGAATGCCGAAAACAGGGATGAATGATGTTGTTTTCATAAAAAGCAGTCCTGATGAAAGATCCTGCCCCAAAGACAACCTGCCGGAATTTGCATTCCTGGGCAGATCGAATGTGGGCAAATCTTCCCTGATAAATTACATTTCCGGACAAAACAAACTGGCCAGAACATCTTCTCAACCCGGGCGTACAAGGCTGATCAACCACTTTCTTGCGGATAACACATGGTATATTGTAGATTTACCAGGTTACGGCTATGCAAAGATCCCGAAAGAAGAAAGGGGAAAAATACGAAATATGATCGAGCAATATCTTTTGCAAAGGAAGTCGCTGATATGCCTTTTCCTTTTAATTGATTGCCGTCATGCACCCCAGCCTGTTGATCTGAGATTCATGCGCTGGCTGGGAGAGAATCTGATCCCTTTTGTTATCTGTTTTACGAAAACGGATAAGCTGGGTAGTAATCAACTGAACAATGCCGTTGAAAAATACAAAGTCACTCTTTTAAAAGAATGGGATACCCTTCCTGAAATATTCTTCACCTCGGCATTAAAAAGAACAGGGAGAGATGAAGTACTTCGCTTCATAAACAAAACCCTGAAAGCAATGCATTAAAACAGATAACAGGCCGGAATTGTTAAAAACCGGTTCATCTTTTTCATTTAAAGATTTTATTTATTGAATCTATATTTTTTACATTTGAAGGCCTAAAACGCCAGTAAACCTGATTTCTTGTTAGTTAACTGTATAAAATGAAAATTAAAGCGCCCATTAAATTTTTTACCGGCCGTGCTTCCTCATACCTGGCCGAAAAAATAGCAAAAAGCTATGGAACCGAATTAGGAGAGACTTCTGTATTGGAATTCAGTGACGGCGAATTTCAACCTGCCTACCTTGAATCTGTTCGCGGATGTATTGTATTCGTCATTCAATCTACATTCCCTCCGCAGGATAATCTCATGGAACTGTTGTTGATGATCGATGCCGCTAAAAGAGCTTCTGCCTATAAGGTCGTTGCTGTTATGCCATATCTGGGACTTGCCAGACAGGACAGAAAAGACCGCCCCAGGTGTTCAATCGGAGCAAAAGTCGTTGCCGACCTGCTTGTAAAAGCAGGCGTTGATCGTGTTATGACCATGGACCTTCATGCTGACCAGATACAGGGATTCTTTGACGTTCCCGTTGACCATTTATATGCTTCTTCATTGTTTGTCCCTTACCTCAAAAGTATCGAATTGCCCGAGATGGTTATTGCTGCGCCTGATATCGGAGGATCAAAAAGAGCCAATGCTTACTCCCGGTTCCTGAATTCCGAAATGGTCATTTGCTATAAACTCAGGAAAAAGGCAAACGTGATTTCCGAAATGAAGGTCATCGGTGAAGTTAAAGGCAAGGACATAATCATTGTCGATGACCTGATCGACACAGCAGGTACAGTATGCCTTGCGGCCGATATGATGACTGAACTGGGAGCCAAAAGCATCCGGGTCGTTGCCTCTCATCCCGTACTTTCCGGCCCGGCTTACGACAGGATCACGCAATCTTCCATAACCGAACTGGTTGTTACGGATACCATTCCTCTCAAGGGCCACAGCGATAAGATCAAGGTTATTTCAGTAGCCGATCTTTTTGCCGATGTGATCAATAAAGTATATAAATACAAATCCATTAGCTCGAATTTTATTTTTTAATTACTATATTTGCACTCCTTTTTCACACGGGCTATTGTTAAAACAATGGTGTGATGGGGAACACAGCTTCCAAGTAGCACATTTATAAATTGTTTTAAAAGGAAACATGAAAACGATAGAAATTAAAGCCGATCCAAGAAAAGTAGTCGGCAAAAAACACTCAAAAACTTTACGGGAACAAGGACTGGTACCATGTGTAATATATGGTGGTGAAGAGGTTATTCACATTGCCGCTCCGGAGAATGAATTCAGACACATCATTTACACACATGATGCGTATCTTGTTAAACTGAATGTTGAAGGAAAAATTTACCAGGCCATTCTTCAGGATGCTCAGTTCCATCCTGTCACGGATCACCTGCTCCACATTGATTTCATACGGATATTCGATGATAAACCTGCTACTATTACACTTCCGGTGGTTCTTACAGGCAGTTCCGCGGGGATAAGGGAAGGAGGTAAATTACGGCAGCGCAGAAGGTATCTGAAGGTCAAGGGACTGATAAAAGATCTGCCTGATAATCTTACAATTGATATCACAGATCTGCAAATTGGGGACTTTGTCAAAGTCGAGGACCTGAATTATGAGAACCTGGAACTGCTCGATCCGCATCGTGCTATGGTTGTTGGTATTGCCAGTTCCCGTGTTGCCAAAGGTATGGAAGAAGCATTACCCGAAGTTGAAGAAGGTGCCGAAGGTGAAGAAGCAGCTGAAGGTGAAGGAGTTGACGGTGAAAAAGAAGCTGCAGAAGGTGCTGACAAGACTTCTGACGAAAAAGGAGGTGAAGGCGGCGGAGAGGAAAAATCTGAAGATTAATCAATCATTTGTGATTTGAAATATCTTATTGCCGGTCTTGGTAATATCGGACCTGAATACCATAATACCCGGCACAATATAGGATTTATGGTATTGGATGCTTTGGCAGAAGCATCCAATATTTCTTTTGAAGATAAGCGTTACGGAATGATAAGCCAATATTCTCTTAAAGGGCGCACCTTTATTCTGCTTAAACCTTCCACCTTTATGAACCGTAGCGGCCTTGCCATCAATTACTGGCTGAAAAAAACAAAACTAACACCCGAAAATCTGCTTGTCATACTTGATGATATTGCCCTGCCATTCGGGATCATTCGTATCAGGCCTAAAGGAGGGGACGGAGGACACAATGGATTGCTCAGCATAAACTCCGTACTTGGCACACAGGAATACGCCAGACTGCGTTTTGGTATAGGTGATGATTTTCATTCAGGCCAACAGGTAAATTATGTACTGAGCGGGTGGACCCCCGGAGAAAAAGAAGTGCTGCCTGATAAACTAACTGTTTGTACCGATATTATTAAAAGTTTCGGCACTGTTGGCCTGGAATTGACAATGACCAGATACAATAAAAAATAAACCCGTTTCTCCGGCCCGCCCCGATTTGTTAATGAGTTGTTAATGCTCTTTCAACAAGCTTATATTTAGTTACTTTTGGATCGATTATGAAATACCTGTTCCTGAAATCCATTGTTGTTCTGGTGGCGGTTTCATTACTCGGATTAATTGTAACACAGATATTCTGGCTGAACAATTCCATAAGAATTTCCGAAAAACAATACGATGACCGCGCCGACCGGATGCTGGAGGATGTTCTGAGTGAACTGAAAGAATACGTGGATACTTCCCGTTATATCCGGAACATACCTCCCCAGAACCTGTGCGTCTATAATGTTGTCGACACAAATCTGCTGCATACGTTGTTCAATAAATACGTCCGGTACCACCGCCTGGATTCCTCGTACATATATGCGCTGGTTCGTTCAGGAGACAATAAGATCATCTATTCCGCCGGAGGTTTTAACAAAACCAGCGAAACGGAAGCATACAAAACATGCTTGTCGTGTATCTGGAAAAAAGAATACATTCATCTCTCCGTTTTTTTCCCGGATAAGAGAAAGAACATCCTTACGGCTATTTTTGGCTGGGCATTTCTTTCCGTTGTATTTCTCCTGATCATAACCGCTGCTTTTGTATTCATCATATACAGCATCTTTAAGCAAAAAAAGATATCGGAAATAAAAAATGACTTCATTAACAACATGACCCATGAATTCAAAACACCCATTTCCACTATATCGCTTGCATCGGAAATACTCATGAATAAGAAGCACAAACCGACCTCCGAAAACCTCAACAAATATTCCAGGATCATTTATGACGAAAACCAGAGAATGCAGGCTCAGGTCGATCTGATCCTGCAAACAGCCGCTTTAGACAGGGGACAGTTGAAGTTAAATAAAACAGAGGTGGATATTCATGATTTAATAAGAACTGCAGCAGAAGGATTCTCTGTTGAAACATACGAGAAAAAAATTGTTTTCGAATATTCATTGAAAGCGATCATGCATACCATGATCATCGATACCATCCATATGAGAAATGTGATCAGCAACATCATTGATAATGCCGTCAAATACTCGGACGGCATCTGTCGCATCAGGATCAGCACATACAACCGGGAAGATACACTGATCCTTTCTGTCGAAGACAATGGAATTGGTATGTCAAGGGAGTCTCAAAAGAAGGTGTTTGAAAAATTCTACCGTGTATCCACAGGAAATATTCACGATGTAAAAGGATTTGGTCTGGGATTGTATTACGTTAAAACCATTGTTCAGGCGCACAATGGGACTGTCAAAGTGGACAGTTCATTGAACAATGGCAGTACATTTTATGTTTTTCTACCGGTATGAAGCAGTGAAACTCAACACAAAAGATCTTAAACAACCCATGACACATCACGCTTAATATTGAGAAATGAAATTCAATTTTTGTCAGGCAATACCAAATTATATAATAAGTCATTTTATACCGGACTTAACACTATATCATGGAAGATAAAACACTTTTGTTAGTTGAAGATGATGTAAACCTGGGGATCGTTCTTAAAGATTTTCTTGAAATGGAAGGTTTTTCGGTAATTCATTGCGAAGATGGAAAATCCGGGTTAAAAGCGATCAGCGAAAAAAAATTCCAGCTTGCTGTTCTGGATATTATGCTTCCTTATGTCGACGGATTTACGCTGGCCGAACATATCCGAAAACAAGACCGGAAAGTTCCGTTGATATTTCTGACAGCCAGGACACAGAAAGAAGACAGGATCAAAGGATTTAAAACAGGAGCTGATGATTATATAACCAAACCCTTTAGTACAGAAGAACTCGTTCTGAGAATAAATGCCGTTCTCAGGAGAACAAACGGAGAAAATGAGATAGAAAAAATTGAAATCTATAAAATAGGTGATTATGAGTTCAATTTTTCCGAACAGGTACTGAAACATTTGTCAGGAGAG
>JASFVU010000026.1:0-11307 GCA_050049665.1 Bacteroidales bacterium
GGGATAATGTCCGATAAAAAATCCCTCGTTCATGGTAACATTTTTTATACCACATACGTCCCATTCGTTCATGGAGGTTATCTTATCCACCAAGAGAAACGGTGGCCTGTGCGGGAGTTTTTTCTTTATTTCATTAATATCAAAAAGCGGTGGTATATCGGGGTCATAAGCCGGGGGCTGAGGTTTCGATTTTGTTTTTTTTGCTTGCTTCCTGATGATTTTTGCCAGTTCCGTATTGGCATGGTGGCCGGGTTTATAAGCTATAATTTTGGCTTTCAGGGGCATGCCCACAAGGGAAAGATCTCCGATTACGTCCAGTAACTTATGGCGGGCGGGTTCGTTCTGAAAGCTTAATTCGGTATTGTTCAGATAACCTTCGGGCAGTACTTCGACCTTTGGTTTGTTAAACAACTCCGTAAGTCTGTCGAGTTGTTCTTTTGACATTTGTTTATCAACAATGACCAGAGCATTATCAAGGTCTCCCCCTTTGATGAGATTACTTGCTGCCAGGGCTTCCAGTTCATGAAGAAAAACAAATGTTTTGCATGCAGATATCTTTTTTTCAAATTCATCAATCCCATCAATAGCAGCAAACTGACAACCCAATATTTTCGAATTAAAATCAATGTGGACATCAACACTAAAATGATCATCCGGATAGGCCAATATCTTGACGCCGTTTTTTTCATCGACAAACTCGACCTTTTCCTTCAATGTATAATATACCCTTTCGCTTTCCTGTTCAACAATCCCCGCTTCTTTAATGGCTTTTACGTAGTATTTTGCACTACCGTCGAGGATCGGTACTTCCGGGCTGTTAATCTCAATAATCACATTATCGATCCTGCATCCTGATAAAGCAGCACAAACGTGTTCGATTGTCATTACCTGGGCCCCGTTCTCCTGGATTGTTGTACCCCGGGCCGTGTTAATGACATTTTCGGCAATAGCTCTTAATTCGGGAGTATTATCAAGGTCGATCCTTCTGAAAATGTAACCAGTGTCAGGTTTGGCCGGCTTAAAAGTAAGTTCAACTTCCTGCCCGCTATGCAATCCTTTTCCTTTGAGCGAAATTTTCTTTGAAATGGTTTTCTGCTTTTCCATTATCAGAAAATGAAAATTTTTTTGAGGGCGAAAGATATAAAAATCTAATGAATTGCTGTATGATATTATTTATTGTTGTTTCCACGTAATTCTTTCAGTTCCGTTTCCAGTTCGTTTAATCTGTCGTATATCTCGGGCAGTTTTTTGTAGAGGACCATTGAACGTCTGGTTTCGGAAAAATTATATGCGGGGGAACCGAGAACGATCTCTCCTTTATTTTTAAGGGAGTGAGAAACTCCTGACTGTGCCCCGACCTTTACTTCATCGGCTATGGTAAGATGTCCTACTATTCCGGCCTGTGCAGCTATCATACAGTTTTTGCCAACCGTTGTTGAACCGGCTATGCCCGATTGAGCTACAACAACGGTGTTTTCACCAATCTCAACATTGTGAGCAATCTGGATCAGATTGTCAAGTTTTGCTCCTTTCCGGACAATTGTTGAACCAATGGTTGCCCTGTCTAAGGATACATTTGATCCTATTTCGACATTGTCTTCAATGATCACGTTCCCGATCTGCGGGATTTTCTGGAAGGTCCCTTCGCCCGGTGCAAAACCAAAACCGTCAGACCCGACAACGGTACTTGCATGCAAAATACAATTATTCCCGATGATGCATTCCTTGTATATCTTAACGCCGGGATAAAGGGTCGTGTTATCCCCTATACTTACATTATCCCCTATATAGACCTGGGGATATATTTTAACATTGTTGCCAATTTTTACCTGATCTCCAACGAATGAAAAAGCACCTATATAACAATCGTTACCGTAAGAAGCCGTTTTACTTATGTAACTGTTGGGATCAATGCCTTTTTTTTGAGGTAACGAACTTGTGTAAAGATTAAGCAGAGAAGCGAATGAATGATACGCGTCATTCACCCGTATCAGGGTGGGACTTACTTTTTCTTTTACATTTAAGTTCTTGTTGATCAGGACAATAGACGCATTGGTTGTATACAAATACTTTTCATACTTCGGATTGGCAATAAAAGCCAGTGTTCCTTTTTTTCCGTCTTCGATACGGGAAATATTGGTTACTGTTTCCTGCGGGTTCCCTTCGATCTCACCTTTCAGAAAGTCAGCAATCGTCTGAGCAGTAAATTCCATAATTTCAGATTTGGCAGCAAAAGTAGAGAATATATTTTATACTCCACAATTCTTCGGATAACATATAAAATATTTTTTTTCTGATCGTTGCAGATATGGAACATTCAGAATGTCAGAAACTTCGGAAAGATCTTTGGTCTCTTTGTCGTTTATAGAGATTTGAATCATGTCACCTATGCCACTAAAAGCTGAATTTGAAATTTCATCCGACACGAGCAAATAGTCTGCCTCTTCTTCCGATACTTTATAAGTATCAATGATGTTTTTCCGGATCTGTTTAACTTGCCTGTTGTCCGGTTTAGTTTCACTTATAATAACAGCAGGCAGCTTTCTGGTGAGAAGGTTTTGGGCCAGAACGGAAAGCACTTTGTCTTTGTCATCTGCCCAGACTTTAGCGGAAGATAAAATATCGGAATCATCCAGACTGGTAAAAAAAGAAATTGTTTCTTTCTCTTTTGTTTTAAAGTTATCTGCATCAATGCCCTGGTACAAAAAGAATGAGAGTGCCGGGGTAGCAAAGATGTTAAGCCCTTTGTTCGCCAGGTATTTTGCACGCTGCAGCATTTTTACAAGCAGATACTCCGAAGCCATAACTGTTTTATGCAGGTATACCTGCCAGTACATCAACCTGCGGGCAATTAGAAATTTTTCAACCGAATAAATTCCTTTTTTCTCCACCACAAGTGAGTCATTGGAGACATTCAGCATTTTAATGATCCGGTCGGTTCCTATGGTACCTTCTATAACTCCGGTGAAAAAACTGTCCCGTTTGATGTAATCAAGCCGGTCCATATCCAATTGACTGGAAACTAACTGGTGAAGGAACTTTTTTGAGTATTTGTTGTTGAATATATCAATAGCCAGATCTAATTTTCCATTGCATTGTTTATTGAGGTCATTCATCAGGATATGAGAAAGCATTTCATGGCTTATCCCTGAAATCAGGCTTTCTTCCAATGCATGAGAAAAAGGTCCGTGGCCGATATCGTGTAGTAATATCGCTGCCAACACACCGTTTTCTTCTTCCGGTTCAATTTTAATTCCCTTGTTTTTCAGGCTTTCAAGAGCCAGCGACATAAGGTGCATGGCACCGATCGTATGCTGAAACCTTGAATGGGTAGCACCCGGGAAAACATAATGTGTCAATCCCAGTTGCTTGATCCTTCTTAACCTCTGAATGTACGGGTGCTCAATGATATCAAAAATAAAAGCGGACGGGATGCTTACGAACCCATGAACAGGGTCGTTAATAATCTTTTTTTTATTGGTTCCTTTCGAATTCAATTTGTTATTCCGGTTTAAAGTACAAAGCTATGCGATTCACAGTTAATTTATATAAAAAATGTAAAATCCTCAGGAACTAATTAGCTGTATCGCGGCAACCCGCCCAAGCAATGAGTAGTGAGTAATGAGTAATGAGAAGTGAGTATTGAGAAAGTGTTTATCCCTGATGAGGCGATTAGTCTGGTAGTTGATGAAATGATTAACTGAGTTAATCGAATAACTGATGAAATGAAAATTCTGAAAAGCTGATCGTATATTTCAGTTAATCGATTCCCCGATTCATCAGTTCATCATCTTAATTAGTTGATGAGTTAAAAAGAGAAAGAAAAAATTTGAAAACTAATCTGCAAATTCCAGTTAAACTCCAATGATCAAATCTCAATGTTCAAAGGGTTGTCCGGAAAATTTGGAATCCGGAGATCGGAATCCCTCCCTGTACTGCCGTTTCGGCAGACCGGAGTCCGGCTTAATAATTTCTGTTTACTATTGTTTCTGAAATTATAGTCTCACTGATTTAATTCACTAATAATATTTTGTTGTTATTCTGATATTTTTTAATTTTGCAGGGCAAGGAGAATAAATAGAGGTATCAGGATAGGGGACAGAAGTCCCCTATTTTATTGCGCATAAATGATTGAAAAGGAAAAGATACTGGAATTGATAAATGATTTAATTGAGGAAAGGGATCATTTTATTGTACGGCTGGATATAAGTACAGGCAATTCGATCAGTTTGCTTGTTGATAATATGAAAGGGATCCGGGTGAACGAATGTGTTGAGATCAGCCGTGCAATTGAAAGGGGATTGGACAGGGAAAAAGAAGATTATGACCTGACTGTTTCATCACCGGGTCTGGACGCTCCTTTCAGGGTATTGCAGCAGTATACCAAGAACATAGGAAGAGAAGTAAAAGTATTATGGAAAGACGGAAGAAAGATGACCGGGAAGCTGATTGAAGCGAATGAAAATGCATTTATGATTGAAGAAAAGAAAAAAGTTAAAGTTGAAGGGAAAAAGAAAAAACAGACTGTTGTTCAAAACCATAGCATTTTGCTGAATGACGTGAAGGAAGTAAAAGTTGTTATAAAGTTTTAAAGGAATAGAATTAATTTAATAAACATGGAAAATATAAATCTGATAGAGACTTTTTCGGAATTTAAAGAACTTAAGAATATTGACAGGGCAACCATGATATCTGTTCTTGAGGATGTTTTTCGCAGCATGCTGCAGAAAATGTTTACTACCGATGAGAATTTTGATGTGATCATCAACATTGTTGAAGACGGGAAAGTAGAAGACCCGAACAGGCAGATCTCATTATCCGAAGCGAAAAAGATTGATGATGATTATGAAATCGGGGAAGATGTTACGGACGAGGTGAAATTTGCGGATTTTGGAAGAAGGGCAATTCTGGCATTGCGGCAGAATCTTACGGCAAGAATTCTGGACCTTGAGAAAAATAATGTATACCTTAAATACAGCGACAGGGTCGGAGATATCATTACAGGAGAAGTATATCAGGTTTGGAAAAGAGAGATCCTTGTTCTTGATGAAGAGGCTAATGAACTGATACTGCCGAAATCAGAACAGATCCCTTCGGACTACTTCAGAAAAGGAGATACCATCCGTGCGGTGGTGATCAATGTTGAGATGCGAAACAATACTCCGTTGATCGTTCTGTCACGAACTTCTCCCATCTTTCTTGAGAGACTGTTTGAACTGGAGGTCCCCGAAATATTTGACGGATTAATCACGATAAAGAAAATTGTACGTGTTCCGGGGGAAAGGGCCAAAGTTGCCGTAGAATCATACGATGAACGGATTGATCCCGTAGGGGCCTGTGTAGGGATGAAAGGTTCTCGGATTCATGGTATTGTGAGAGAACTGAAGAACGAAAATATAGATGTAATTAATTTTACCAATAATATTCAGCTTTACATTACACGTGCGTTGAGCCCTGCAAAGATCACCAGCATAAAAATTGATCAGGAGGGTAAAAAAGCAGAGGTATACCTGAAACCAAACGAAGTATCCCTGGCCATTGGTAAAGGCGGATTGAATATTAAACTGGCAAGCCAGCTTACCGGTTATGAGATTGACGTTTATCGTGAAGCCGATGAAGATGATGAAGATGTTAACCTTGAAGAATTTGCCGATGAAATTGACGGCTGGATCCTTGATGAATTGAAAGCGGTCGGATGTGACACTGCAAAAAGCGTATTGGAACTTTCGGTAGATGATCTTGTAAAACGGACCGATCTTGAAGAGGAAACAATTAAGGAAGTGGTTAAGATATTAAAAGCTGAGTTTGAATAATAAGCAGTATATTAGCGAAGTATCTTAAAGAACTATTGACAGAATAGAAAACAGTAAATTTTTTATGACAGATACCAAGGCAACAAGATTGAGTAAAATTGCACGGGAATTTAATGTTGGAATTTCAACCATAGTTGATTTTTTGCATAAAAAGGGGGAGAATGTTGATTCTAATCCCAATACAAAGATTACTCCCGTCCAATATGAGATGCTATTGGAAGAATTCAGTTCGGATCTCTCAATAAAAAAGGAATCTGAAAAACTGAATCTGAGACATCTTGCCGACAAGCAAAAGACTGTTTCTATTGATAAAATTTCGGAAGAACAGGAAGAGACGCCGGAAGAACAGGAAGAACTTATCATTAAAGAGACGAATGTTAAGGTACCTCCTGCCGAGACGGAAAAGGAAAGGCCCGGCCCTAAAGTTGTCGGCAAGATAGATCTGACGGATAGTAAAGGCAAAACCGGGAAAGATTCCACAGAGGAGGCTGAAAAAGAAGGTGCTCAGAAAGTTGAAAAATCTCATGAAGACAAGAAGCAGGAGGCTGATAAAGAAAAGGAATTACCGGAAGCTGAAAAAACCGAAAAGTCAAAAGTAAAGGTTGTCGGCAAAATGGACCTTGATACAGCGGATCGGCAGAAAGGACAGCAGAAAACAGTGAAAGAGATAAAAGAAGGGAAAGAAACGCCGGAAAAAAAACAGGGTAAAGCATCAGAAGAGAGAGAGAAATTAGAAAATATCATTAAAGAAGAGATAGAATCTCTTAAAGATGAGGGTGTGGATGAAGAAGTCATTCGTGCCAGGGTTGAAAAACTTGCCGGGCCAACTGTGGTTGGAAAGATAGATCTGCCCGAAAAAGTGAAAAAAGTAAATGTTGATGATGACCACGGCTATGATAAAAAGAAGAAAAGAAAACGCATAAGAAAAGAAAAAGAGAGAGTAAAACTGGATGAAAATAAATCCGGCAGAGAGTCCGATGAAGATTCGACCAGGGATAAATCAAAGAAAAAACGTAAGAAACGGACACTCAAACAAGAGGTTAGTGAAGAAGATGTACAAAAACAGATTAAGGATACGCTGGCAAGGTTAACGAAAAGTAAGTCAAAGGGGGCAAAATACCGGAGGGAGAAGCGCGAAGCCGTGAGTCAGAAACTACAGGAAGAATCGCTTAAGAAAGAAGAATCAAAGAACGTACTTGAGGTTACTGAATTTGTATCCGTAAATGAATTGGCATCCATGATGGATGTTGCTCCGAATGAAGTAATTGCAACCTGCATGAACCTTGGTTTATTCGTGTCTATTAACCAGCGTCTGGATGCGGAGACCATGTCGTTGGTAGCCGAGGAATTTGGCTATACAGTTAAATTTATCAGTGTCGAGGTGCAGGAAGCCATTCATGAAGTAGAAGACAAGGATGAAGAGTTATTGTCGCGTCCTCCTATAGTAACAGTTATGGGCCATGTTGATCATGGTAAGACCAAATTACTCGATTACATCAGGCATGCCAATGTGATTGCCGGGGAAGCAGGAGGAATAACGCAGCATATAGGTGCATACAGTGTTAAGCTTGAAGACGATAAAAGGATCACATTTCTTGACACTCCGGGTCATGAAGCTTTTACGGCCATGCGTGCCAGAGGAGCACAGGTTACGGATGTGGCTATAATCGTTGTTGCAGCAGATGATGGCATTATGCCTCAAACGGTTGAGGCTATTAATCACGCCCAGGCTGCCGGCGTACCGATGGTCTTTGCCATTAACAAAATTGATAAGCCGGACGCCAATCCTGAGAAAATTAAAGAGGAACTCGCCAACATGAATATTCTTGTTGAGGATTGGGGAGGGAAATACCAGTCGCAGGATATTTCAGCCAAGAATGGAATCAATATTGACGAATTGCTTGAGAAGGTACTTCTTGAAGCAGAATTACTGGAACTAAAAGCAAATCCGGATAAGCCGGCTTTGGGAACGGTTGTTGAGTCATCGCTGGATAAAGGAAGAGGTTATACCACTACACTTCTTGTTCAGGGAGGTACCCTTAGGGTGGGTGATATATTGCTTGCCGGAACCCACATGGGCAGGGTGAAGGCCATGTACAATGAGCGGGGAAAGCCGGTGAAAGAGGTCGGACCTGCCACGCCGGTGCTGATCCTTGGCCTGAGCGGTGCTCCGCAGGCAGGCGATAAGTTCAATGTCATGAGCAGTGATAAGGAAGCAAAGGAAATAGCAAACAAGCGGGAACAACTTCAGCGCGAGCAGGGGATGCGTACACAGAAACACATTACTCTGGACGAAATCGGTCGTCGTATAGCAATCGGGAATTTCCAGGAACTTAACGTCATTGTGAAAGGAGATGTGGATGGTTCTGTTGAAGCACTGTCGGATTCCCTGATCAAATTATCTACCGAGGAAATTCAGGTAAACATTAAACACAAGGCAGTGGGACAAATTTCCGAAGCGGATATTCTGCTTGCGGCTGCTTCAAACGCCATTGTGGTTGGCTTTCAGGTAAGGCCTTCAATGGGTGCAAGAAAGCTCGCCGAAAAAGAAGAAATTGACATCCGGTTGTATTCCATCATTTACGATGCCATAGACGAGATAAAATCCGCTATGGAGGGTATGTTATCTCCGGAAATAAAAGAGGAGATTACAGCAACCCTTGAAATTCTCGAGATCTTTAAAATTACCAAGGTAGGAACCATTGCAGGATGCATGGTCAAAGAAGGAAAGATCCGCCGTGATGTCAAAGTCAGAGTGATCAGGGATGGAATTGTTATCTATACAGGCGGACTTGGTTCATTAAAGCGATTTAAAGATGATGCCAAGGAAGTGGTAAGCGGACAGGAATGCGGATTGAACATTGAAAATTTCAATGATATTAAAGTGGGAGATATCCTTGAGGCCTTTGAAGAAATTGAAGTAAAGAAAAAACTTTAACAAGTCCCGGTAATTTCAGGAAACAGGTTCTACTGATTAAATTTAGCGGCAGTTTGATTTTTATTGTCTTTTCCGGTTGATCATTAACCAGGTTTACCCTGAAGCGATGCATATTCAGGTTGAGAAAAACACCGGAAACAGATTTCCCTTTCAACATGAATACCCGTAAGGAAATATGGTCTGAAAAGATTAAAGAGAAAGCTAAGTCCATAGGCTTTGCAGACTGTAAAATAGCTCCTGCCGGACTGTTGGAAACAGATGCGGCTCATCTTAAGAACTGGTTGAAGGATGGTATGCAGGCGGGAATGCACTATATGGAGAACCACTTTGAGAAAAGGACTGACCCGGGAAAATTGGTGCCGGGCGCTAAATCCGTCGTATTGGTTCTGTTGAATTATTATCCTGAAGATCTCATTGAGGAGAAAGGCAATTTTGTGATCTCAAAGTATGCTTATGGCCGTGATTACCACAAAGTAATGAAATCCATGCTGAGAAAATTGCAGAAGGAAATAAACAATGAGATCGTAAAACATGAGGGAAGAATATTTGCAGATTCCGCGCCGGTCCTTGAGAGGGCCCTGGCGGCAAAAGCAGGGTTGGGGTGGGTAGGTAAAAATGCAAATCTTATTTCACCCGAACACGGATCATTTGTTTTCATCGGAGAATTGATCCTGAATGTTGAACTGGCTTATGACAGACCGATAAATGATTTTTGCGGGAGCTGTACCAAATGTCTGCAGGCCTGTCCGACAAAAGCGATCATTCAACCAAAGGTAATTGACAGCCGGCGTTGTATCTCCTACTGGACAATAGAACATAAAGGAGCCATTCATCAATCGCTTCAGGACACTTTCAGAGACCGGATCTTTGGCTGCGACATCTGTCAGGATGTTTGTCCGTGGAACCGGAAGTCAGAATCCACCAATGTTGCTGCATTCCGGCCTTCCCCCGATCTGACCGGTATGGCAAAAAACGACTGGCGGAATTTGCCGGAAGAGAAATATGAACGGCTTTTCCGGGGGTCTGCAGTGAAGCGGGCAAAATACAGCGGACTGATGAGAAATATCAGGTTCGTTGATAGATGAGGTTATTTGTACGGTGTGTTCGTTTGATTATGGGTTGTTATTCAGCTTTTCTTTTGGGGTCGTATTGGTCAATTTCATTGACATTAAAGCCAAGTTCTTTTATTACTTTATCTCTAAAATGGATAGCAGCTACAAAAAGAATAGTATTAATATCAGAACCAGCTGAAAAGGCAGCTTTTTCAAGCTCTTCTTTTATGGTTTCCCTGTTCCTGAATTCGGTCAGAACATCGATTAGTGTCTCTTGAACTTTGTATGGATTTGTGGGATTTTGTTCTTTTACCAGTCTTACTATCTCTTCATAATACGGAGATACAATATCTGCAACTTTAGAATCTGATAAAATCTTCTTGCCGTAAGTATTTAAAACACTTGGCGAACCACTTTTGGTAGTTTTCAAACGCCATAATTCATCAACCTTAACCTCAATTGATGGGATCTTTTTAACATTTGGTGTCATTTCTTGGATAAGTGTAACCAGGCAACCGGTTTTATTTATTTAATATATAAAACCGCTGATAATTGGTAAAGCGAGTCCAATTAAAGCTATCCATCCTCCAGTTGATAATTTAACTAAAATCATAGTTTAGTTCCTACCAAAATTATATATACGACTTACAAATAAACAGGGTTTCCCTCTTCCTCTAAGATAGAAAAAACAGTAAGAGTGTACGCAAATTTTGTGCTAAAAATTTTATAAATAGTAGTTGCAATTACTGAGTAAATATACTACTCTTTTTATTAATACAACTATCTGGCTTGGAATAGTAAATATAAAAGAATTGTTAATTTTTTATCATATTGAATATTTAAACTATTCTCCGGTCACAGTCACAACGATGCTTCTCCTGTCTCTTGGTCCGTCAAATTCACAAAAGAATATGTTCTGCCATGTAGAAAGACCCATGTTCCCGTCTGTCAGGGGAATGGTTTCACTCGGTCCTACAATGCCGGCCTTTAGATGGGAGTCACCGTTGTTGTCCTGGGCATCGTGTTCCCATATACCGGAAGGAATAAGTTTGCGGAGAAGAGAAATTACATCATTTTGTACGGATTGATCCCAGTTTTCCTGTATCATAATTCCGGCTGTGGCCCCCTGAGCATATACATTGACAATCCCTGTTCTGATCCCGCTTTTTGATACAATGGACTTTACCTGGCTTGTGATATCATACAGGCCATTCTGCCTGTCTGTTCTTATTTGTATAACTTCCTGCATTTTGTTAAATTTGAACGCATTAAAGTAGCTGTTAAAACGTTATTTAAAAAATAATTTGTATTAATTAATTTCTTGAAATTCTATTTTGATCATTGAAAATGCTGAAAAGTGACCTTTTAATTAAAACTGATGGAATTGATATCTCCGAACGATTCTGGAAAACATCTGACGGGTTAAACCTCTATTCACAAACCTGGTATCCCATTGATAAACCGAAGGCTGTTGTCCATCTGGTTCACGGTTTGGGTGAACACA
>JASFVU010000422.1:0-3636 GCA_050049665.1 Bacteroidales bacterium
TAACCTGGATGTATATGGAGTCGAATCGTTAACCGAGGTCATTGACTTTTTCAACGATGACAAGGCCCCCGAAATTACCTGGGTCGATACCAGGAACGAGTTTTTTACAAACCTCGACAATTGCGAGCTCGATCTGGCCGATGTAAAAGGCCAGGAAAACGTAAAACGCGCACTGGAAATAGCGGCGGCAGGAGGACATAACATCATCATGGTGGGCCCGCCCGGGGCAGGAAAAACCATGCTCGCCAAACGCATCGGAACGATCATTCCTCCTTTGAGCCTCCATGAAGCACTGGAAACCACAAAAATTCATTCGGTAGCCGGACTGCTTAACGGCGATACTTCCCTGCTGACCAAAAGGCCTTTTCGTTCACCTCATCATACCACTTCCGATATTGCCCTTGTTGGCGGAGGTACCTATCCCCAGCCGGGAGAAATATCCCTGGCTCATAACGGAGTGCTGTTCATGGATGAATTGCCGGAGTTCAAACGCACAGTGCTCGAAGTGCTGCGCCAACCCCTTGAAGACCGCCGCATTACGATCTCAAGGTCGAAATATACCATTGACTATCCTGCCAGCTTCATGCTTGTAGCTTCCATGAACCCCTGTCCGTGCGGATATTATAACCACCCTGAAAAAGAATGTGTCTGCACCCCGGGGGTAGTTCAGAAATACCTGAATAAAATTTCAGGACCGCTGCTTGACCGGATTGATATCCATATCGAAGTTGTTCCGGTGCCATTTAATAAACTTTCGGAAGAAAGGACAAGTGAAAAAAGCAGCGATGTGCGGGGCAGGGTGGCAAAAGCCCGTAAACGCCAGGAAGAACGGTTCAAAGATTCCGACGGGATCCACTGCAATGCCCAGATGGGATCCTCCCAGTTGCAAAAGATCTGCCGGATCAACGGGGAAGGAACTGCCCTGCTGAAAAATGCCATGGAGAAACTCGGGCTTTCGGCCCGTGCTTACGACAGGATACTGAAGGTCTCCCGTACCATTGCCGACATGGAGGAGTCGGATGACATCCTCCCTTCCCACCTGGCCGAAGCCATCCAGTACAGAAGCCTGGATCGTGATAACTGGGCGGGGTAGAATTAATGAATAATTAAAATTAATAATGTTGAATTAAGGCTGACTGATACGAATGCCCTGACAAGGTTTTTTTTAAGATTAAAACCTTAATAACCTTTGTCCTCTCGGTTCGTATATGGATAGTAAACTTTACAAAACAAATTATTATGAGAAATTTACTTTTATTAATTACACTATTAGTTGCTATAGTATTCACCGGATGTGAGAAAGAAGAATCAGAGCCGGCACAAACGTTATCTCAATTTATTGTAGGAGTCTGGAGATCGGATGCTCAGAGTATTGATAATGGACAAGGTGGTGAAATGGCTGTATATTATACAGCTTCTTTCTATAACAACGATATGTATTATATAGAAATGGACCTTACAAGAGATGCAGTTGCCAGTTTTGATACCGCGGGTTTTACTCCTTTCACAGTTAACAATGAAACCAATGTAATCTCCGTTACCGAACCTGACTGGGTTTTTGATAATGAACCCTCAACCGGTGAGGTAACTGATTTTAATGTAGAATGGGTTGAAGGAACTCATACTATGACATGGACACCGGTAGGAGCACCGGAAGAGGCCCCGCTGATCTGGACATTCTGGCACGATATTCCGGGCATTGAAGCCACACATACATTGCCTGATTAAAATAATCCGGAAAAAATCTCGGATATCAGAATTAATTCCGCAATTCACAGAATTGCTGAGTTGAGCTCCCCTTAACTTAGAGACTTTAGGTTTAGAAAGTCTGAGTGGTTAACAACCACGTCAGCAATTATTAACAATTCAATGAAAAGGAATTAGTGATTAAATAATATCCGGCGTACCATCTGCCTGATAGATTCATTGCCACACCATTGTCCGGTGCGGAAAGGAACTCACTTTCATCGAAAGCAATATACGATCTATAAAAAATTCAAATAATTCTTGATCGGGATGCTCGTTCGGCACGAGGACAAAAGAACCTGTTCTGTATGGGTACGGAACGAAACAAAGACGGAGAGCATTAACGCCTGTAATTTATAACCATTAAAAATAATCGACCCCTACGTCTAAGCCCAAGAAAACTAATTTACTACCATACAAACGAATGCCTTAAATAAACCACTTAAGATAAAAATTCCAACTCTTCACCATATCTTAATTTGTATAGTGCTCATTTTGACTATATTTGCATCCTCACTGAAAAAATTAGTAACTTAAAAAAAGCTTTTACAATCACTAAATTTTTATATTATGACTGATATTGCTTCGAAAGTGCCTTTCATAGCCCTGGTTGGGTCTATGCTCGCACTTGTTTTTGCCTACTTTTTCTTCAAAAGCATGATGAAGAACTCTGAAGGTACTGACCGCATGAAAGAAATCGCCAAATACGTGCGTGACGGCGCTATGGCTTACCTGAAACGTCAGTACAAAGTTGTCACTATTGTATTTGTCATTCTCGTCATCCTGCTAGGCGTTCTTGCTTACCTGGGTGTGCAGAATCCGTTTGTTCCGGTGGCATTCCTTACCGGAGGGTTTTTCTCAGGCCTTTGCGGATTCCTGGGAATGAAAACAGCTACATTTGCTTCGGCAAGAACTGCCAACGGTGCTTCTCAATCCCTGAACAAGGGACTTCAGATTGCTTTTCGCAGTGGTGCTGTCATGGGATTGGTTGTTGTTGGTTTCGCCCTTCTCGACATCTCACTCTGGTATCTTTTACTGGACAGGGTGATCTTCACTCCCGAACACCTTGAGAACGGTGCAAGATTCCTTGGCCTATGGTTTGTCCATCCCGGAACAACCGAACACCACAAATACATTGAGATCACTGCCACCATGCTGACTTTCGGTATGGGAGCTTCTACTCAGGCATTGTTCGCCCGTGTTGGCGGGGGTATTTATACAAAAGCTGCCGATGTCGGAGCCGACCTGGTTGGAAAAGTGGAAGCCGGAATTCCCGAGGACGACCCGCGTAACCCGGCTACCATTGCCGATAACGTAGGGGATAATGTAGGGGATGTTGCCGGTATGGGTGCTGATCTTTACGAATCATATGCCGGTTCAATCCTGGCTACCGCCGCTTTGGGTGCTGCCCTGATCGGTGTGAATCAGATTCAGGCAATTACTGCCCCGATGCTGGTTGCTGCAATTGGGATTGTCCTTTCAATCGTAGGTATTTTCATGGTGCGTACCGAAGAATCAGCTACACAGAAAAACCTGCTTCGCGCTTTATTCATAGGTACTTTCGGAAGCTCGATACTGATCCTCGCCGCTGTTGCCGTAATGGCTGCCCTGAACTTCATTACATGGGGCGTGTTTGGTTCGGTTGTTGCCGGCCTGATGGCTGGTGTGATCATCGGCCAGGGAACGGAATATTACACCTCAGACGAATACAAACCCACACAGGGGATTGCCCATCAGGCACAACAGGGTCCTGCAACAACCATCATTGATGGTATTGCTGTCGGTATGTATTCTACATGGATCCCCGTTATAACGATTGTTGCGGGAATTATTGCCGCTTTTGGTTTTGCCGGCGGATTCAGTAATTTTTCACAAGGTGTTTACGGCATT
>JASFVU010000424.1:0-3619 GCA_050049665.1 Bacteroidales bacterium
CCGAATAAAGCCCCATTCATTAATATTTTCAACGGTCCCGGATGGATGATATAATTCACCTCTGTAAAGTTTGTAATATCTTTGTGTTTCTATAGTTGTATCAGAATAAATCGTATAAACAATGTTTCTTCCGTAATCCGGGATAATTTCATATACATTCCACTGGCAGGTATCTGCAGAGAAAATGGATTGATAGGGCTGGGCAGAAGCTGTTATAGTACAGCATAGCATAAAACCTGTAATGATCGCTTTTATTTTCATAGCTGTAATAATATAAGTGTTTTAATGATGTAAAAACTTTTTATCTTAAACTAATCCGTCAATACCATTTTTCCCATACCAATAATTTTACCATCGGCGATAATGGAATAATGATATATGCCGGCCTGCAGTTCATTTCCGTAGATTACAACTTCACCGAATCCCCGCTCGGCCAGGGTTGCATTCTTTATTTGTTTACCCTGCAAATCGTAAACATAAAAATTCGCCTTTATTACATCAGACGGCAAATAATACTCAATGGTTGTGTTTTCACTGAACGGGTTTGGAACATTTTGTCCCAGATACGGTTCATTAGCCTGTATTGCTTCGGTCAGGGATGAAGGATCGTTGCCGGTGGTTTTCATCGTATAACTTTTATCCGATATATCCATAATTCCGCTGATCTTTTCCTGAAGATCAAGCAACATTTCATTTTGCTCTTTTACAGCTTCAATCAGCAATGGAATAAGCCGTGTATATTGAATAGAGTATCCCAGGCTGTCTTTGTCCACTATTTCAGGCAGAACTTCTAATACTTCCTGGGCAATAAGCCCGATGTGATTGCTATTTTCAACCGGGTCAATAGAAGATGCTGCCGTAATACCCAATGCTTCAGCGTCCAGATCATACCTTACACCACGTAGCTGTATAATTTTTGACAAAGAATTTTCAAGCGGGACAATGTTTTTTTTCAGGTTTTTATCTGAAAATTCTGTAGGAGCATAAACATAGTACATTTTATCTGCAAAGATCCGGTACCAAAAATATCCACTTCTTCCAAGGTATCCTGTATGGTTTTCATCCGGGCAAAATCTTGGATTATGATAGTACCTGTCCAAAACTATGGGATAAGAAGTATTTCCGCCACCATATTCAGGGTAAGTAAATTTAATTGAAGCTGTATGAATTTCAATGTCATCCGAAGGGGTTGATGTTCCTATTCCGATCTT
This sequence comes from Bacteroidales bacterium, assembly GCA_050049665.1. Classification (GTDB taxonomy): domain Bacteria; phylum Bacteroidota; class Bacteroidia; order Bacteroidales; family UBA10428; genus UBA10428. The sequence continues at coordinate 1,212 of JASFVU010000424.1, forward strand.
TCCGTCCGACTGGACTTTGATCTGAGAATTACCTGTGTTGGATAGCATAGCTAAAAACGAGGTCAGAATGATAGCCCGACACATAAAGGAAAGTGCAAGATTTTTCTTTTTCATAATTGATTTGATGTTAATGGTTAAAAGATAGAAATAACGGTCATGATCATCTATATATAGATTCCACAAGGCGGCTGAAAATAACCATGATTTGCAGAATTTAGAATGAGTTTAAATAGTTTGCATCCTTACTTTAACACCCTGTCAGATTAGTGCTTATTAACTCTCCTCCGGTGATCCTTTAATAAAGAATTTTGCCCGGCCCGCATTTTTTTGTTAATTTCTGGCTTCCAATTGCACATAAGCAGGTGTAACAAATGAGTTTAAAACAAGAACTCCCGCGCATTCTGGTTGTTGACGACAAGCAACAGAACAGAATGCTGATTACGGAATACTTAGAATCGTTAGACGTGATCACCGAAGAAGCTGCATCGGGTGAGGCATGTCTTGAACTATTGGAGCAAAATACCTACTCGCTGATCATTCTTGATGTTCAGATGCCGGACATGGACGGGTTTGAAGTACTTGACGAAATGCGAAGCAGGGAGGAGACAGCAGATATTCCCGTGGTTTTGATCTCAGCGATCTTTGATTCCGAAGAATACATCATTAAAGGAATCGAAAAAGGAGCGATCGATTACCTGGTAAAACCCATAAACATTACCATTCTGATCAGGAAAGTATCCAATTTCCTGAACCTGTATGAAAAACAGAAGAAGCTCGATGCACTTGTTCGGGAACTGGAAATTATCAACAATCGTCTGAGGGAAAATGAACAAAAGTTTAAGCGCATTACGAATTCTGCTAATGAATCCATCATCGTGCTGAATTCAGAATACCAGATCAGGTACTGGAACAAAGCCTCAAAAAATTATTTCGGGTATTCAAAGTATGAAATAATCTATGAAGATTTTTTTGAAAAGATCATTGCTCCCGGATCGCATGCACCTTTGAAAGAGTATTTCAATTCCCTGTTCGAGGAAGATTCCTTTTCCCAGATCAGCACAATAAGGTTGTCGGGAATAAACAAGCTTGGCAGGCAGTTTCCCATAGAATTGTCGCTGACCTATTTTAAAACTGCAAATGATGAGATCAATTACACCGTGATCATCAGGGACATTACCAGGAGGGCCAGAATGGAGAAAGACGCTTTAATTGCAAAGGAGTTGCATGAGTCCAACAAACTGATGAAGGAATTCATTGACAGCGTTAGTCACGAATTGCGTACCCCGATGAATGCTATCCTGGGAATATCCAATATGCTGTTGAAATACAACACGGAAAACCTTACCAAAAAACAGAAAGAAGGACTTGAACTGATCAACCAGAGCGGTTCACGGTTACTGGATATGATCAACGATATTCTCGATCTGTCGAGAATTGATGCTAAGAAGGAAACGGTAAACAACGAAAAGTTCAACCTGGATAAGTTCCTTGCCTCTTTGCATAGCATTGTACTTGGCCTGATAGACGGAAAAAAATTAAAATTTCATATCCGGAAGAGCGCAAACCTTCCTGAGAACATTGTTTCGGACGCCAAAAAGCTTAATCAGATATTAACCAATATACTGGGAAATGCGGTAAAATTCACCCACGAGGGATCCATTCACCTGTTCATTCATAAAATTGAAGATAAATTGTATTTTGAAATTACCGATACCGGTATTGGCATCGCTGAAAATCATCTGGCAACGATATTCGACCGGTTTAAACAGATCGACAATTCCGTAGCCAAGGAATACAAAGGAACGGGGCTTGGATTGAATATTTGCAAGAAACTCGTGGAACTGATGGGTGGTGAGATCAGGGCAGAGAGTAAAGTTGGTGCGGGAACGACAATGAAATTCTATGTGCCTGTCGGTGAGGAAGAAATCCCGGAAGAAACAATCGAACAGAACGGCGGATCAAAAAAAGACGAACCGGAAGAGATCAGGGATATTCATGCTCCTCTCTCCATTGCCATAGACGATGACCAGGAGAACTTGTTCTGGTATGCCAACCTGCTGAATTCAAAAGGTTATGAGACGTTGCAATACAAGAGTGCCCGTAACGGATTAAATGCAATACAGAAATATATACCGGATCTTATCCTCCTGAAATATGAAATGCCAAAGATCCATGGGCAAACGTTAATCAACGAGATCAAAAAAGATAGCGATCTGAACGGTATTCCGGTTTTGGTTAACGTTTCGAATGAAGAAATTACCCTTCAGGGTTTAAATGAACGCTCCAGGATAATTTATGAAGGAGAAAAGGAAAATTTGCTTTCAAAGGCGGTTACCGAAGCCGGGACATACAGATCTGATCCTCCCGTTGTTGAGCGGTTGGTATTTTATGAAAAGGAAGATCATTTG
>JASFVU010000423.1:0-3619 GCA_050049665.1 Bacteroidales bacterium
ACGCACAAGCCTCTCTTTCGAACTGTTCCCAAACAGTTCGATTTCCTTTTTTATCATCCACATAAAAAAGGAAACAAAAAAGGTCTCCGTTCAGGAAAAATAGCTTGAATTCTATCGTAAGCCTTTCTCCCTGCGGAATTAAACTCACTCCTCCTTTGTCGTCGCTCAGACAAAATTCCTCCGCAATGCTACCCGCCCGAAAGGCGTACTTGAATTACTACGCTATTTTTCCCAGACGGCTACTATTAGAAAGAATGCTGAATTGTATAAGACCTGAGGGTTACTGCAAATCAGATAAAAAACAGCAGTTATACCAAATGTAGTCTTATTATAATCTCCATCCTTTTTGTTCATTATTCCTGTGCTCACAAACTCTTAACTTGCCCGGAGAAACCCGTCCAAACACCATCCGACAGGGTTAGGCAGAGGTTTTTATGTTGTTAAACTAATCCGGGACTGGCCTATAAAAAATTTGGCTAATAAATCTTTGCGCAGGCTCGCAGCGGGAGACCTCAAGTTCCACGGAAGTGAAACGGCTGTGGAACGACATGAAGAGCCAAGCAAATAGTCCCGATTGTAGATTTTGTTGGATTTGCTTTGCAAATCCTTACAAATCTAACATCGGGATTTTTATCAGCCATGATTTTTTTGCTTTCTTTTTTGATCCGGTAAAAAAGAAAGTCGTTCCGTTGGGGAACGGAACGAAACAACTGGCCTGCAGGGTAAGCCGATATAAAAATTATAATGCCCGAGGTTATCAATATTACACCCTACTCTACAGGGTGTTCTCCCGGAGAAGGTCTATATGAGCAGTTTAGATTCAAAACAGTCGGCAATCCAACCATCCTTCGCAGTAGCAGTAATAGCTGTTTTGGACAGTAAAGCAATTTTACAGATTAACTGACTAATTGATTAACTGATGAAATGAAGATCCTGATAGGCTAATCGTGTATCTCAGTTAATCAGTTTACCAATTAATCGATTCATCATTTTAATGACTAATAAGGTGATTAGTTGACGAGATGATGAGGTGAAAAGAGAAAGAAATTTCAAAAACCAACCTACAAAATCCCAGCACCAAGCAACCAGTAACCCAACAACAATCTATTTACAATCTTTCGAACCTGACCTGGAAAAACCGCAAATATTCCGGTTCGTAGACCATTTTCAGCCCTTTGACCGAATCTCTTTTTTCGTAAACCCTTTGCACCGATTCGGCTATCACGTCCATGTGTGCCTGTGTATACACCCTTCTGGGAATGGTCAGCCTGACAAGCTCCAGACTGGGATGATTGTGCTCTCCGGTCTCTTTGTTCCTCCCTGCCGATACAATGCCTCTTTCCATGGATCTGACACCGGAATCGATGTATATTTCAGCGGCAAGGGTCTGTGCCGGAAAATGATCCTGGGGAATGTGAGGCAAAAACTTCCGTGCATTGAGAAAGATACCGTGAGTCCCCACCGGCTTTACAATGGGAATTCCCATTTTCATTAGTTTTTCTCCCAGGTAGAACACCTGACCTACCCGTGCCCTGATGTGGTCGTCCTGTACAGACTCCCCGATCCCGATGGCCAGGGCCTCCATATCCCTCCCTGCCATGCCGCCGTAAGTATGTAATCCTTCGTATATTACCACCAGATTACGGGCCTTGTCAAAAATATCCGGGTCATTCACAGCAAGAAAACCACCGATATTCACCATGGCATCCTTCTTGGAACTCATGGTGGCTCCATCGGTCAATGAACATATCTCATACACGATTTCCGCAACGGACCTATCCTTATAACCCTCTTCGTTCTGCTGGATCATAAAAGCATTCTCTGCCACCCGTGTCATGTCATGAATGATCTTTATTCCATGCCCGGAGGTAAATTCACGAAGAGCTTTCAGGTTCCCGAGGGAGACCGGCTGACCTCCGGCCATATTCACCGTAGTGGCTATGGATACATAAGGAATTTTATCGGCTCCCACCTCCTGAATCAACTTTTCCAGTTTTTTGAGGTCCGTATTGCCTTTGAACGGATGCCGGTTTTCAGGATCATGAGCTTCATCAATGATGATATCGACAAATTTACCACCCGCAAGTTCCTGATGGAGCTTTGTCGTTGTGAAGTACATGTTCCCGGGAATGTAATCTCCTTCCTTTATCAGGATCTTTGACAGAATATGTTCGGCGCCCCTTCCCTGATGAGTAGGAACAACATGCTTATAGCTGTAATATTTCCTGATCATTTCTTCCAGGTGATAAAAGTTACGGCTGCCGGCATAAGCTTCATCCCCCATCATAAGTCCCGCCCACTGGCGGTCGCTCATGGCAGATGTGCCGCTATCCGTCAGCAGATCGATGTACACATCTTCCGACCTGAGCAAAAAAGTATTGTATCCCGCCTCCTCCAGGGCCTTTATTCTCTGCTTTTCCGTGGTCATAAATACCGGTTCCACCATCTTTATTTTGTAGGGTTCCGCCCATGAACGTTTCTTTTCCATAATTTTTTGTTTTGATTCAATAAAAAAGCTACTCAAATATCAGCTTTTCCATATAAGAATTCCATGACTTTTGTGCATGAAAGCCATTTTTCGGTAACAAACAGGATGGAGGCAATACAGAGGTTAAAAAAGAAGATTATTCCGTTGAGGAACAGATCTCATTTAAATCTGAAATTCGTATGTTTAACTTGATTTATGGATCTATTCAATAAATTCCCCATCACACAAGCTACTCTTTCGAACTGTTCCCAAACAGTTCGATTTCCTTTTTTATCATCCACATAAAAAAGGAAACAAAAAAGGTCTCCGTTCAGGAAAAATAGCTTGAATTCTACCGTAAGCCTTTCTCCCTGCGGAATTAAACTCACTCCTCCTTTGTCGTCGCTCAGACAAAATTCCTCTGCAATGCTCACCCGCCCGAAAGGCGTACTTGAATTACTACGCTATTTTTCCCAGACGGACTATTCATATATAGATAAATTGCATATTTGTAAAATCTGAGGATTACTACAAATCAGATAAAAAACAGCAGTTATACCAAATGTAGTTTTATTATAATCTCCATCCTTTTTGTTCATTATTTCTATGCTCACAAACTCTTAACTTGCCCGGAGAAACCCGTCCAAACACCGTCCGACACGGTCAGGCAGACGTTTTTATGTTGTTAAACTAATACGAGACTAGCCTATAAAAAATTTGGCTAATAAATCTTTGCGCAGGCTCGTAGCGGGAGACCTCAAGTTCCACGGAAGTGAAACGGCTGTGGAACGACATGAAGAGCCAAGCAAATGGTCCCGATTGTAGATTTTGTTGGATTTGCTCTGCAAATCCTTACAAATCTAACATCGGGATTTTTATCAGCCATGATTTTTTTGCTTTCTTTTTTGATCCAGCAACCGAACCGCCGTCAGGTGGTGAGTTCATGAACACCTTTAAAATAAAACAACTTGTGAATAAAAAAGAAAGTCGTTCCGTTAGGGAACGGAACGAAACCGTTGGCCTGCAGGGGTCGACTAACAAATTCCGGTTCACTTCGTTCCCGGAAGGATAGTCATTGTTATTGTAATTCAGTTGCCCGAAATTGTTGCCTGCTGATAACAGACTATCCCGATACGCTTCGCTATCGGGATT
>JASFVU010000425.1:0-3618 GCA_050049665.1 Bacteroidales bacterium
GATAAACTCAAAGATGCCCACAATAAGAAATACCGGTATAAATATTATGTAGAGAGTATACAGCCTTTTCGAAAGGCGCCCATAGGACACATCTTCGCTTTTCAGGCGATTAACCAGTTGTTCGACAGATTGTTTATTTGTTGCTTTCATGGTCTCCATGGTTTAATTGATCTCTTAACTGCGATTTTATCCGGTGTAATTTCACTTTTACATTGGATTCCGTAATGCCGATTACGTCGGCTATTTCTTTCATCGTCAAACCTTCCAGTAAAAGTGAGATAAGGGCCTTGTCGATCACCGACAATAAGTTCAGCGCGATCTGTAGTTCTTTGTACTGTTGTTCCTCCAGCATTTTACCGGCAACTTCATCATCGTCAACAATGGCCCGGATGCTTTCCACTTTTTTGTCAACTATGAGTTTCATTTGCTTGTAAGCTTTCCCGGTATAGTTAAGTGCGGTATTTACAGCTACCCTGTAAACCCAGGTGCTCAGGGCCGAATTTCCTCTAAAGTTTTTCAGGCTCTTCCAGATATTCACCAGGATCTCCTGGTACATATCTTTCTGTTCCTCTTTGTTTGAATTGTAATAACTGCAAATACGCTGAATGCGTTCATTATTCTCATTAACAATGCTGTTAAATGTATCCTCTTTGTTAAGCATTCTTAAATATAGTTTATTAGTTAGTACAATAATTTCAAAATGGTTACAAATTCTTTTTGATAAAAATAATTATTAACACACGTGACAACCGAAATCAATTAAACTCATTTATCCCAATACGCTACGTTATCGGGATCAATGCACTGCATTTTTGAAATTTGAGTTTCACGAATTAATATTCCATCACACAAGCCACTTTTTCGAACTGTTCCCAAACAGTTCGATTTCCTTTTTTACTCCCTTCGGTTTCCGATAAAATGGGAACAGGCTGTGAGATCGCTTCGCTAAGTTGTCATCCACACAAAAAAGGAAACAAAAAACGTCTCCGTTCAGGAAAAATAGCTTGAATTCCAACGTAAGTCTTTCTCCCTGCGGAATTAAACTCACTCCTCCTTCGTCGTCGCTCAGACAAAATTCCTCGAAAAGGCCAGCACGCCTGAAAGACTTACTTGAATTGCTACGCTATTTTTCTCAGACGGTCTGATCATAGACCTTCTTCGGGAGAACACCCCGTAGGGTGGAACATTGGTAACCCCGGGCATCCTGCCCGGGGTATGCAATACAATGGGATAAATGCGTTTCATCTGTTTACATTGCCCGGAGAGTTCACCTTGTATGAAACGCAGGACAACCTGCATTAGCTTACCCTGCAAGCCAAGGGCCGCTTTTCTACTGAACATGATATTTCATTAACTTGCTTAAGTAGCATATATTCAAATACTTACTACAGAAAGGCTGACTGGATCATATCATCCAGCAACAATATTGTATCGCGCTTAGACATAAATTAAATCTGAATCGATTGACTTTAAATATTTTTCTTTCATCCCTTTTTTGAGACCAAATCCACTTTAGTACCAACAATATTTTCCAATCCTTCTGCTAAATCAATGAATCTGATACCTATTTTACTTTATCATAAACATTCTGTATGGCATCAATAACCAATTTTGGCTCATCCATCTGAATATAATGACCGGATTTGGTTGCTACAATATGAGTTCCGTCAGAAACCTGGTCCGCCAGATTTTGATGACAGGCTTTAAGTTCCTCCCACTGACTTTTATCCACATCACCTTCACCGGTGTAACTTGAAGTTATTACTACAACCGGGACATCAGGAAGTTCGGGCAATGATTTAAATGTAGGAATTGATGCATTCAAACCCGGTCCGGTTTCATCCAGAACTGCCTGGGGCGCCCCTGCCGAAATTAAATTTTCATGCGCTTCGGCCGAAAGTGTATCAACGAGTTCTTTGGGCGTAGGATCAACAAATACCATTGCTGCTATATTATCAGGATATATCATGGCGTAAGTTTGAATATGAAGTCCTCCCATTGAGTGGCCAACCATAATATAGGGCGGCTCAATTTTTGATACTTCAAGTAATGTGTGAAGTTCATTTGCTATCTGAACGGTATTTCGCGGATCAGGCCCTTTCTCTGATTTACCTAATCCTGCCCTGTCATATAAACATACCTGAGCAAAGTCCTTCACCTTATCCTGAACGACATTCCAACCCGACATGGTTCCACCGTCACCAATCCCTGATTCTAAAATAACAGCAGGCTTGTTTTGCCCGTAACTTAAGAGAAACAGCTCATGGCCGCCTACATCATATTTACCTGAAAATTTATGATCTGGTTTGTCATCAGTTTTATTACATGCTAACATAAGCAACGAAAAAAGTCCGGCAACTACGATATTCATGTTCATTTCATTTTAGATTTATAATTAATATTCACTTGTATAAATTTTAATTAAACATTTATTTTTATCAATTTTCGGCGTTTTTGTTTCTAATGCAGCGGAACCCTCATGGTTTATTCATATCCTTTTGAGGTATATTTTTGTTCATGAGGGTCTCATTTTATTTCTTTATGAAATTATTTTGATCCAAATGTATATCCTATATCCAAAAGTAAGCAAGTAAAATGGTATGGAGAGGTCCGTGAGAGTTAAGATATGACAAATCAGGACTTTTTGATTTATTTTCGGAATATGCCCGGAGACATACCAGTACTTGATTTAAACAGGTCATAAAATACACTCTTCGATTTAAAGCCAGCTTCCATCCCAATAGCTTCTATCGAATATTTATTAAAGGCGGGATCCTGCAATAGTCGTTTGGCCTCGGCAATACGGTATTCATTAATGATCTGGATCACACTTTTACCCAATTCCTGATTGATCTTTTGTGATAAGTAACCTTCACTTATGCCTAATTCAGTTGCCAGATCCAACCGGCTCAATAATGGATTTTTGTACCAGTCGTCTTGTTCAATCAGTTGCATGAATCGGGCAATTAACTTTGATTGTTGAGTAGTTCTATTGAATTTTGAATTTAAAATAACCCATTCCTGATGCTGTTTTTCTTTTTTTTGCCGTTCAATTAATTGATGGATCTCTTTTCGTTCAATAGCTATTTGCAATTTAAAAACACCGAAATATAAAATAAACCACAATAAGACAGAAATAGAAACCCATATTATTTGTGAACTGAAGGCAGAGCCTAAAAACAGGTTCCCCAGTTCCTGAAAGAACCAGATAAAAATAATTGCTAAAAGCATAAAATTGAGTCGCAACAGCCAACTCTTTATTTTCTTATCATTGGTTGATCGTTTAATTAATATTCGCGACCATATCATCGAAATTGCATTGAAGAAGAGTGACAACCAATTCTCAATTTCAAAAAACAATTGTATAATAAAATTATCAACAGTGATTGGTAATTTATACCATTTCATTGAAAAATCGAGTTCCAGAATAACATCAATCACCAATGTTATCAGGAAAGGCATGTACAATAATTTATATGCTTTAGAACTAACAAACGGATGGTTAAGGTGAACGAGGAAATAAGAGAGCAGTGTAACAGGGATCAGCAATTCCCACATAATGGCGCGAATCATTTCAAAAATTCCTGTTCCTGCATTGAGCCATCCAAGGAACATAAT
>JASFVU010000426.1:0-3607 GCA_050049665.1 Bacteroidales bacterium
TCCCTTCAATTTGTTTTTATCAGGTTCACGGGCAACAAACTCGTCCAGACTGATGTTTATGGGCACATCGGTATCAATTGTTACCAGTTTTTTTGACATAAGGACCTGATCAGTATATTCTTCAAGGTTTTCTTTTTGCTTTCCTTTCAGATCCTTTGTATTTGCCAGAAGATTTTCAAGTGTCCCGTATTGAGCGATCAGCTTTTTAGCGGTTTTTTCTCCTATTCCCGGAGCACCGGGAATATTATCCGATGAATCACCCCATAGGGCCAGAACTTCTATGACCTGTACAGGATCATCAATTTCAAAGATCTGCCTGATCTCCTCAACGCCAAGTATTTCATTATCATTTCCTGAACGCCGGGGTTTATACATGAATATTCCCTCTTCAACCAGCTGTGCATAATCTTTGTCAGGCGTCATCATATATACTTCAAATCCTTCTTTTTTAGCCTTCTTTGAAATGGTGCCGATGACATCGTCAGCTTCATATCCATCGTACTCAAGAACAGGAATGTGGTATGCCTCCAGTATTTTCTTTATATAAGGAACGGAAAGTTTTATATCCGGCGGAGTAGCCTCCCTGTTAGCTTTGTATGCATCGTACAGATCATGTCTGAAGGTAGGTGATGGCGGATCGAATGCAACAGCAATGTAACCGGGTTGCTCTTTTCGTATGACTTCATCAAGCGTATTGACAAATCCAAATATAGCTGAAGTATTCAACCCCTTGGAATTTTTTATCGGCCGGTTAATGAATGCATAATAAGCCCTGAATATCAAAGCATAGGCATCCAGCAGGAATAGTTTCTTTTTATTATCCATCATAGGATCTGTTGAATGTGTCCGGATTATTCACAAGTTAACCCTTATTAATTTTTCTTTTCGTTCTGTATTTTTTGGGGGCATGAATTACAACCCTTACTGACTACCTGTTTCAAACAAAGGTAATAACGCTATGATTACCCGGGTGATTTTAGCACAATATATTTTATCTCCCGGTTATTTTTATTTTTTCACGTGGAACAATGAATTGTTCTGATCTGACAATCGTAACTATTCTGTTGCAATAGGCCGGAAAACAAATGCCTGTTCAATGTTCCCGCTCATTAATCGCAGGCACAGGTATTGATACAATCGATCAATGTGCTGAGTTTATTATGCCTGATCGAATAATAAGTGTTTTTCCCTTCGCGTGTGGAGTTCAATACCCCCTTGTCTTTCAAAATGCCCAGATGGTGAGAAGTAGTTGATTGTTCAATACCTAGTTTTTCATAAATCTCCGTAACGCTTTTTTTCTTTCCGTCTTCCAGGTAATTAAGAATAGCAATTCGCATCGGGTGAGCAATTGCGCGAAGCATGTTTGCGGCTTTTTCCAATTGCTCAACTGTTAATTCATTAATGATCATTTATTATCATATTTAATTATGCAAATATATTAATATTTTGCATTTGATGTTTTTCTTTTACCGGATACGAATGACCCGGTAAAATTAACAGCGAAGACAGAGATTTTAACTTATTGTCATTCTGTTCTTTTGCACAATTGATCAGTATGCCGGAAAATAATCAATTCTAACACCATTAACGAAGTCGTACTTTGTATTTATGTAATTGATTAACAGGCACTTGTGAAATGATTTTGCAATCCGTTCAATTTTGCAAAACAATTGCTTTTACCGAATGTTACGGAAATGGAAAACATCCGGATTTTTGAATATCTTTAAAAAATGGGAAAAACCAATAAAATGAGCCGGCTTTCAGAAATAAAAAAACCAGTAAAAGAGGAATTGGAACGATTTAACGATCAGTTTGCCAAATCGATGAAGTCGAAGATTCCTTTGCTGAATATTATCACAAAGTACATTTTAAGACGAAAAGGAAAGCAAATAAGGCCTTTGCTGGTATTCCTGTCTGCAAAAGCATTTGGAAAAGTTAATTCATCAACATATACTGCCGCTACCCTAATTGAACTTTTGCACACGGCGACCCTTGTTCATGATGATGTTGTCGATGATTCGTATGAACGTAGGGGAATCCTTTCCATAAATGCGCTTTGGAAATCAAAAATAGCGGTGCTTCTTGGTGATTACCTGCTTGCCAAGGGTCTCCTGATTTCCGTTGAAAATAAGGAATACGAATTGCTGGAAATCGTATCCGAAGCCGTGAAAGACATGAGTGAAGGCGAATTAATGCAGATACAAAAATCCAGGAAACTGAATATCAGTGAAGACGAATATTTTGAGATCATCAGGAAAAAAACCGCATCACTATTGGCAGCCTGTACTATATGCGGGGTCTATTCGGTGATAAAAAATGATGAGAAACAAAGGCTAATGAAAAATTTTGGCTTTAAAATCGGGCTGGCTTTTCAAATCAAAGATGATCTTTTTGATTATGAAAAGACCACGATTACAGGAAAACCAAAGGGAAACGATATTCAGGAGAAGAAATTGACACTTCCATTGATCATATCCCTTGCCAGAGCCCAGGCCTCTGAGCGCAGAAAAATCTTAAAACTAATTCATAAAAAATCTTATAATAGTCTGGCTTTCAAAGATATACGTGATTTTGTGCATAAAAATGGAGGGGTTGATTATGCCAGAAAAAAAATGATGGTGAACAAAGATGAAGCATTGGCGTTACTGGAAAATTTACCTTCTAATGAAGCGTTGGAGTCTCTGAAAATGCTTGTGAATTTTATTATTGAGCGAGAAACTTAATTTGATTTATGAATTGCTTTGAATAATTGCATCCCCATTTTCCTGCCAACAACCATTTCGATTTCTTCAAGACTTTTTGATTTTAGTTCATCCATTGTATGAAAAGACCTGAGTATCTTTTCAGCTGTCTTTTCTCCTATGCCCGTTATTTCAACCAGGCTGTTTTTGATCATAGCTGAAGATCTTTTTCTTCTGTGAAAATTGATTCCAAACCTGTGGGCTTCGTTTCGAATGTTCTGAATCAATTTAAGCGTGGATGATTTTTTATCCAGGTAAACCGGAACAGGATCGTTTGGAAAATAAATCCGTTCTAGTTTTTTGGCAATGCCAATTGCAGGGATTTTATCTGCGAGACTCAGTTTTTGTAAACTTTTTCCTGCAGAATGTAATTGTCCTTTCCCTCCATCAATTATGATCAAATCAGGCAATTCTGATTTTTCATTGATCTGCCTCTTATACCGTCTTTCAATAACTTCTTCCATAGAGGCGAAATCATTTGCTCCCCTGACACTTTTAATATTATAATAGCGGTACTCTTTTTTTGCCGGTTTGCCATCCAGGAAAACAACACAGGAAGCAACCGGATGAGTTCCCTGAATATTCGAATTATCAAAACACTCTATTCGATGCGGTATGTTTTTCAATCTCAAATCACTTTGTGCCTTTTCCAATAATTTATTCCTTCCGGAGTCATAGTTTTTACTCTCAAGAATTTGATTTCTTTGGTGTTTATACAATTTTGCATTTCTAACTGACAGATCCAGTAATTTTTTCTTATCCCCTCTTTGAGGTACTATAAATTTAATATTACTATAAGCCTTATTTGGAATGAACGGAACGATGATCTCATATGCATCGGAATTCACTTTCTCCCTGATATCAAT
>JASFVU010000428.1:0-3605 GCA_050049665.1 Bacteroidales bacterium
GTTGTTATCGAAGGTGAAAACGCAGAAATACAGGAATTTGAAGCATTTCCGACTTATGGTGAAGATGCCTTTGAGACAGGGATCAGTTGTTACGGAGCAAATGACGGGCAATTATATACCCGGGTGCAAAGTGCAGGATTTGCACTGGATTATATCCTGTACAACAATGCCTGGGATGTTCTTAGTTCCACTACCACTTCCAATCAATATCATGCTTATAATGATACCCTGCTTGGACCGGGATTATATTATGAACGTGTAATTACTCCAAGCGGCTGTATTGATACGGCAGAGTATACCCTTGTGGAGCCTCCTCCCGTAAGTATCGGAGACACGGTGTTCAGTATTTACAATGGTTACAATGTTTCCTGTTTTTATTCGGAAAACGGTTCGATAACATTGAATGGTGTTAGTGGCAGTCATAGTAATTTTGAGTATTTGTGGCAGAAGGATGGAGTAACCATTCCCGGAGAAATAACGAATTCAATAAATAATTTTCCGGCAGGGAATTACAAGGCAATTATCACTTCGGATGGTATTTGTACCGACACATTTGATCTTGAACTTGTGGCACCTCCTGAGATTTTGTTATCGGCAACCGTAACCAATGTTGATTGTTATGGTGATTCTTCAGGTGTTATCGTCCTGAATTCTTCAGGAGGGATCGGTTCCCATACATATTCATGGGAAACGCCGGGACTCTCGGGTTCACAGGCAAGCGGACTCGTAGCGGGAACATATGAATATTCTGTTGAAGATGGTGTGGGTTGTACTGTATCCGATACGACGGTTCTGACACAGAGACCTGCTATAACAGTTTTACCCGAGATAAGTGATCACAATGGATTTGCGATATCGTGTGACGGTGGTAATGATGGATGGATAAAGATCATCTCAAGCGGAGGTACGGGTGATCATGAATATTCATGGGACTTTGAAGGGACAGGCATTGCCGGAGATACCAATGAGATCAGCGGACTGAGAGAAGGGGCATATAAATTGCAGGTCACAGATGATAATGCTTGTCTGTTTGAGACGAGTTATAACCTTCAGGCACCGGCCCGAATACGGATTACAACAAATGTCCATCCAAAAGTATGTTCTACCCCGGGGTCAGTGGAAATTGAAAATATATCGGGAGGTATACCTTTTAATGACGGAACCTATGATGTGCTTTGGGACAACGGAAGCAGTGATTATACCATTACCGGTCTGGAAGAAGGGACATATTATGTAACGGTTACTGATCTGAACTCATGTGCTGTCGAAGACTCGGCCATTGTTGAACTGGAGTCTTCCATGGAGATTGAGATCAGGATAAGGGATTCTGTTCAGTGTGCCGGATTTTCAGACGGGATTCTTGGAGTGGATATTTTATATGGAACGCCTCCACTGGAAGTGCGTTGGAACGGAGAACCCGGAGATACATTGCTTCATGGTGTTTCCAAAGGAGAATATATCCTTGAGGTCAAAGATGCAAATGACTGTATTTCAAACGATACGATCGAGGTAAGTGAACCGTCGGAAATTGAAACAACCATAGAGACATACGATGCATTGTGCTTTGGATCTGACGATGCTTATGTGGAATTTTTTGCAACCGGAAGCAATGAAGGATTTACCTATTACTGGAATGACAGTCTCGTACAGGAATCTCCTGTTGAAAACCAGCAGGCCGGTTTGTATGAGCTGACATTTGTAGACAGAAAGGGCTGTATAAAGTCAGAAACAGTTACTATTGAACAACCCGATAGAATTGAGATACTGACCTACGACGGAGATATTTTTTATCCATACTGTGCTTACTCAGATAATGGATGGATAAAAGTGACCGTGATAGGAGGCACTCCTCCGTACAGTTATGAATGGCTTGGTGAAAATGCCTATCATGATACGATTAACAATGTCGGTGTTGGTGAATATACTGTCAGGGTAATTGACAATCAAGGCTGTACCTTGGAAAGGGAAATTATCCTTGATCCCTTGCTTGAAGCTTGTCTTGATATCCCTTCAGCCTTTACTCCAAACAACGACGGCTACAATGAAACATGGGAAATCCTGGACCCCTCGGATGAGAACATCCCGGTATCTTATACTTATCCTGATCTGATCATTGAAGTTTTTGACAGGAATGGCAGAAAGGTCTGGACTTCAGGCAGAGGGTATACAGAGCCATGGGATGGAAAAGATAAGAATGGCAGACTTCTGCCCGTAGATACTTATTATTACTTTGTTCATTTGAATAATGGAACGGGCGTTATCATTCAGAATATCGTAACGATTATTCAGTAAAAGTGTTTATCGGCGTTCAATAACTTTTACCAAATTATCCCGTATATTGTAAATCAGTTAATTATATTTACGATCTGCCATTTTGATTTAGTGACCGGACGTCTATGCGCAAATTGGTAATCATATCTATTTTAGTTATGTATGGTGCTTTTGTAACATTTGCGCAACAGATCCCTGTTTATAGTCAATATATTTTAAGTGAATTTCTTATCAATCCGGCTGTTGCCGGTATTGACGGGATGACAACAATAAACCTGTCGGGCCGTAAACAATGGGCTGGTTTACAATATACTCCGGAAACCTATTCTGCGAGCATCTCAACAAGGATCTTAAAATCTCCCTTTTCGCTAAAAGAGAATAAATACAGACCCGGTTCAAAAGGGAGAGTAGGTTTGGGAGCAGCATTCATCAGTGATAAAAGCGGGGCCATTCAGCGGACAAATTTCAAGTTCACTTATGCCTATCATATTTTCATCCAGAATTATCAGTTATCCTTTGGTCTGGAGGGATATGTCATGCAGTTTAAGATAGATGAAAGCCTGATTGATTTTCAGAATCCTGATCATCCGGATATTGAAGCCCTGATAGGGAAATCTGCTTATGTCCCGGATGCCGGTGCCGGGATTAATTTTTCTACACGTGATGCCAATGTGGGTTTGGCTGTAACAAATGTATTGCAATCACCCATAAAATTTGGAGATATCAACGTGTCCACAGATGAGTTGAAACACATTAGAAATTATACTGTCTATGGGATTTACAGGATGCAGATGAAAAACAGGAACTGGGATTTTGAACCATCGTTTATCCTTAGGGCCAATGAAAAACTTAGCGGTACTGCCGATATTTCAACAAGGTTTATTTTCCTGAAAGAATACTGGGCGGGATTGTCGTTAAGAACTTCGGGGGAATTGATTTTTTTGGCAGGGCTGAAGATCAAAAGAGTATATTTGGGTTATTCCTTCGATTACGGGTTCAATCAATTATCAAAACTGAGCTATGGTTCACATGAGATCGCGATTGCCATAAAATTCGGTGATAGTCTTCGCAGGTACAGATGGCTGGAAAGGTATTAAAGATTAACAAATGCGCATTTCCTGCCTGAATAGATTGTTTCCAAACCAAAAGTTTCTCAGGTAAAAATTTCGGAGAAATCATTCTTCTTTACTAGTGTTAAGTCAACAATAAAATGAAGGATACAATGGTTGGTAATGCTTTACAATTATTCAGTGAAACTCAAATTTCAGTGCACTCTCCCGCCTTTTGCGGGACAGGCTGTTTCTGAAATTTGTTAGTTGAACTAATCCCGATAG
>JASFVU010000427.1:0-3605 GCA_050049665.1 Bacteroidales bacterium
TATATTCAACATGGCCAGTGTGCCGACAAATAATCCGGCCAGAAGAAGAAATACAATCTCTCTTCTTTTTTCATATTTGTTCAGGTTTCCGGTACTATCTAAGAACATAAAATTTTATCTGTTTTGGTTCATGAAACATCGGAAAATGGAATTGGTTTAGGGGGTTCGCTAAAAAAATTACATGACTGTATCATTTTGTTGGGTAAAAATATAAATCCCTGTGATAAGGAAATTCAATAGATACGAAATGTTTCTTATTTTTATCATTCTATTTTTTAAGTAGTTACAATTAATCAACAAATCTTCGGAGAACGGGACATCAAATGTACTCTTCGCTGCTCAGAAAAATCAATATCAGGCGACAGGAAGCAGGGTTAACTGTATACCTGTTCCTTACATCTGTTTTCCTCGGAATATTTTTGTGTACATTTGACATTGCGGCACATTCGATATTCTTTAAGCACTGGGAACAGAAGGACCTGGCACTCGCCTTTATTTTTTCCGGGATACTCGGTATAATTGTATTTCATATCTATTCATTGGCATATAAACGTATTTCAGTAAAACTTTTCAATCTTATTAACCTTATCATAATCCTGCTTGCCACACTTTCTTACCTGGCTTATTATATTCAGTATTTATCATTAAAAATAGCTTTTTTCAGTATTGTTATCATGTTCCCTGTGAATTTGCTTGCACTTTTGAATTACTGGAGGTATCAGAGAAAAATATTACATCCTCATCAGGTACGTCGTATTTCGCCAGTTTTGGAGATTGGGTTTATGGCCGGGATGATCATCGGTGGGTCCCTGATTGTGTTTAATTTGTACTTTCTTGACCTGAATTACCTGATTATTCCTCTGATCTCAATTGTGGCAGCAGCAGCAATGTTTATACTTCAGTTTCCTACCAACCTGACTCACAGATTGAAAAAATTTTACAATCACAAAAGAGACAAGTATATTCCCGTAAGTTCGTCTTTCCTTCTGTTATCTACCAGGTATACACGTCAGCTTTTCTTTTTTGCCTTGTTATCAGCCATCATGGGGTTTAATCTTCACTTCGGCTTCATAAGCCTGATTCAGATAAGGTTTATGGACATTGAAAAATTATCGATGGTTTACGCTACGTTCATTGCATTCATGTTTTTCCTGATCCTGCTTCTGGATCGCTTCCTGATCCGGAAGATATTGTATTCTTATGATTCCCCGTACAGTCTGGTACTGATACCTGTAGGCCTCGGGCTGTTTATTATCGGGACCATTTTATTGAATTTCATTCTTCGGAAGCTGATCACGGGAAACGAAATAATTACATTGTTCATTATTCTGCTCGGAGCAAATAAGGCACTCTATGAAACAAGCAAATTTCTGATACAATCCCCGTCTTTTAAAGCACTTTATAAAACACTGGATATTCGTTTTCTGCAGGTTGTCATTCCCAGGATTGAAGGGACAGTTGTTATGTTGGGAATGTTGATTGCCGGCCTGATCATTTATGCCCTTTCAGGTTTGAAGCTTTTTATCGTATACAGCATTTTCCTGGTTACTTTGCTTATAGCCGTGGTATGGACGTTTTATGCCATAAAGCTTATTAAATCATACAAAAATGCCCTTCAGGAAACGTACCGGAAGCTAAGGATCAGACATGCCGAAGATCATAAAAAAGAATCATATACCGAGAAGATCAGGAAAATCCTGGTGGGAGAGGATCCCCTGAAGGTGATCAATGCGATGAAATTATCTGCCCGGATTGAACCCCTGGCCTATGAAAAGAGTTTACAGCGGATGTTGGCAAACCCACAACCGATCATTCAGAATTATGTGCTTAAATGTATCGAGGAAGAATCTTTGCTTCAATTCCTGCCTGATCTGAAGAATACAAAGCCTTCTTCACCTGAGTCGGAAGAACAATTAAAGAGCATCATAGAGAAATTCGAAGAAAGGACAAGGGTATTTTCCTCAGGAATAAATCTGGAGAAGCTTGTTAACAGCAGAGAGGTTGAAAAGAGGGTACTTGCAGCTGAAATAATAGGAGCAAGAAAAGACATTACCTATACATCTTCTCTGGTGAACCTCACAAGGGAATTTGAACCCGATGTGAAAATTGCTGCCGTAAAGGCAATGGCAAGAATGTGTAGTCCGGATCACAGCTACATTCTGATTGAATTTTTAAGTTCACCCCGGTACCATGCTTATGCATTTGAGGCGCTCATTGAGATCGGAAACCCGGCCCTGGAATACCTTGAACGGTTATTTCTTGATCCGAATACGGATGATAATCTGTTGTCGCGTGTCATTAAGATTTACGGGAAAATAGGGACAGACAAAGCGATCGAGCTTTTACTGAATAAACTTGAAAATCAGAGTAAAACAGTAACCGATGCAACCATTGCAGCGTTACATGAATCAAATTTCCAGGCCAGTTCACTTAATCTGCATAAAATTCTGAATATCATTGTTCGCACCATACACGTCCTTGGCTGGAATTACCTTATTTTTACCTCCATGTCAAACGAAGAAAAGTTTGCAGGTCTGAAAAATGCATTTTCCGAAGAAATCAACCTGAATTATGATTTGTTGTTCGATCTGCTCTCTTTAGCGTATAATGCAAAGACCATAAGGGAAATAAAAGAATTGATTAATATGGGATCAAGGGCGGATATCAGCCATGCCATTGAAATGATGGACCATTTTGTTTATGAAGATATCAAACCGGTATTGTTTCCGGTACTGGAAAATATCTCCGCCAGAGAAAAAGTAAAAAGACTTCAGTACTACTTTCCGATAGAGACCATGACCGAGGAAGAAATGATCTCACAGATTCTCACACGAAATTATAATCAGATGTCGGTTTATCCGCGTATCTGTGCTATGGAACTGGCACTTGAAAAAGATAATTTTAAAGTGACCGATGAACTTATTGCAAATATGTTCCATCCGAATAAAATGCTTCGGGAAGTTGCCGCGTTAATTGTAAGTAAGAAAGATAATGTTTTATTCAGAAATGTGTTTGACAGGCTTGATCCGGAGTTGCAGACTGAGTTGAAGGGAACGTTTGCTGAAATTGAGGAAGGAAATAAATTACTGCTGGTAGAAATATACAATATTCTTAAAAACATGGGTAAATTCACGGACCTGGGAGAAGGAACCCTTATGCAGCTGGCGCAGGCATTTCAGGAAGTAAGAATGGATTCAGGCAGCACATTGGATTTGAATGATGCGTCCGGGTCATGTGCATTATTTATTGTTTTATCTGGAGAAATAAGATTTGAGAACGGGCATGAAGAGATATATACGGAAGATGAACCCGAATTGATGTATTCGAATATATTGGTCAGTTCGGGGATCTCAAAGATAGAGTTTTTAAACGACGGAAGGATTTTATCGATCGATCACGATAGTATTGAGACATTGCTGTTCGATCATGCTGAGATGGCTAATTGTGTTTTGAATTGTGTCGAACAATTTAAATTAGCGGGTTAACAGAGACATATGGATAAGAAATACGACATATACATTACCTATCCTTACAGTTTGGTAAAGTCGGAGGATAAACTGCGTGAATTGATAGAGACATTTACGGAAAATCTGCAGAATCTGCTT
>JASFVU010000034.1:0-10747 GCA_050049665.1 Bacteroidales bacterium
GGTAGAACTGACCGGAGCCCTTGCAGGTTTGACATTTGCCCTCCAGGATCCGTCGCTCATCGCTTTAACAGGGTCGATAACGGGGATAGCGGCGGCATTTTCCATGGCAGCATCGGAATACCTTTCCACCAAATCGGAGGACAATGAAAAGCATGCTCTGAAAGCTTCGGTATATACGGGGATAGCGTATCTGTTCACAGTGATCATTCTTATTCTGCCTTTCCTGATCCTGCACAATGTTTATGTTTCTTTGGTGCTGACCCTGTTATTGGCTATTGTTATTATAGCGGCCTTTAATTTTTATTATTCGGTTGTCAAAGAAGAAAAGTTCACAAGGAGGTTTTCTGAAATGGTGATCCTGAGTATGGGCATTGCCCTGCTGAGTTTTGGCGTGGGACTTTTGCTCAGAACGTATTTTGGTGTGGAAGTCTGAGCGATAACGGAAAGCAGCGGTATTGATTCAATGATCTGCTTTCAGTTTCCTGTTCAGCTTACCGGAGATCAGTCCTTCCCTGTCGATCTCACAGGCATCAAAGCCAAAGGAAAGAATTGACGGGGCAATCCGGTCAAATGACTTTGCAAGTGTATCGACCTGATGACCGGGAACTTCGATTCTCGCTTTGTTCCCGATATAACGGACACGGACATCATTGAATCCGAAATCGTTCAGGACATCTTCGGCCTTTTCCACCATCTTTAGTTTTCTGACTGATATTTTTTCTCCGTAAGGAAACCGGCTGCTTAAGCAGGGGCTTGCCGGTTTATTCCGGTTCGGCAGATCATAATACCTTGCAGCGGTTCTGATGTCTTCCTTGGTAAATTTGCATTGTGCCAGCGGACTGAATACCCTGTGGTCTTCGGCAGCTTTTAATCCGGGGCGGTAATCACCGAAATCACTGAAATTATTTCCGTTCAGAATGATATGATCCGGGTATTTTTCTTCTATGATCCTTTCCATTTCTGAGTAAAGGGCTGTCTTACAGAAAAAACAACGGTTTACCGGGTTGTTACGGTAATTGGCGTCTTCTATTTCCCGGGAATCGATCTCAAGCAGGGGAATATCATACTGTTTGCAGAAATTCCTTGCTTCAAGCAGTTCCTTCTGTTTGAGACTGGCAGAGTTCGATATAATGGCAATTACATGGTCCCTGCCCAATTGTTTTCGTGCAACATAAGCAATGAGCGACGAATCTATCCCTCCGGACAGGGCAACGGCTGCCTTGTTAATCCCGGCGAACCAGTTTTCAAGTCGCTTAATAAGAAGTTTCCGATGATCCATCTGTGCAGGTCTGTTTAACCGTAAAAATAATAAATATTATTTAAAGACCTTTAAATCCTAAAATAAGATACTTTGAATTTACCTGTTTCCGTAAAGGTATCTTCACCGAGTATTAATACCTGTTGACCGAATTATTTGAAAAGGGAAAAGATAAAATAGTAATTTTATAAAGGGAAAAGAAACGTGTTGGAACAAAAGCCGGATTACAGGGGGATTGGAGTCTTCAGAACAGGATGAATACTTTCCGGGGAATTATAAACTGATTCTTATTCAGCAGCAAATCAAAACTAATCAAGTGATACGGTTTTCACCAGGAAAAAGTCTGTTTCCGATCTTGTTTTTTCTTTTTATTTCAGCAGGGATCAGGGCCCAGGAAGGAAAAGAGCTGAAACTGGATAAGTGTGCACGCATGGAGGCAGGATTCATTTTCAGCATAAATTCAACCGACACGAACCGGTATTCTCCCGGGGGCCAAATGCAGTATTCATATTGTATAAAGGCACATCCCCGTGCGGGTTACGGAGCCGGACTGGGATTCAACTTTTTCCGGGACGAGATCTTTATACCGTTTCATATTGATTTCATCGGATTGCTAAAAGAGGGAAAGAACGGACCGTTTGTAACGGTTCAGGTGGGGTATTCCATTGGTGTCAGCAGCAGATACATAAATTATCAGGATCAGAAGTTCAGGGGAGGAATGTACTTTCACGGAGGTTTCGGGAACAGGTTTGCCGTGAATGACCGCTTTTCCGCTTATGTCTCTTTGTCCTACAGCCATCAGTCCGCGAATCTGCGGTACACAACCGGATCGGGACACAGGGAGAAAGAGAAGTTTAACTACAATATGGTTGCACTGAGCATTGGCCTGATGTTTGAAGAGTATTAGGAGCAATTTATTCAGTGAAACTCAAATTTCAAAAACAGCCTGTCCCGCAAAAGGCGGGAGAGTGCACTGATCCCGATAACTATCGGGAGTTAGTTGAACGCCTGTCCGCCGGAGCTCCGAGACCTCGGGGCGGAGGTGAAAGTCCCGATAGCGAAGCGTACTCGCATTATGTGGTTTGATACCCCGATGTGCTGCATCTGAATTTTGGGTTCAGGGTTCTAGTGTTAAGTCAACCATGAAATGACGGATAAAATGTTTGGCAATACTTTACAATCATTGACTTTCATTTCTCACTATTAAGTGTGACACGTCACTAGCCTGAGGATTCATACCATTGATCCGAAAAGAGCCCGATATCCGTTTTCCGTTTTGTTTTTCGTTGATTATTGTGCCGGAAACAGTCGTTTCCTGATATACTTTTTGTATATTTTATCATTCTTTTTTGATTAAGATCCGATCATGAACCGAATTGACAGACTGACAGCCATTTTAGTTCAGCTTCAGACCAAACGATGGTTGACGGCATCAGACATAGCCGACCGGTTTGAAATAAGCCACAGGACAGTGTACCGCGATCTGAGAGCCCTGAATGAGGCCGGGGTCCCCATAGGAGCCGAGACAGGGAAGGGATATTTTCTGGTAGACGGATACCATCTTCCTCCGGTAATGTTTACCAGGGACGAAGCAGGATCCATGCTGATCGCACATAAACTGGTGGAGAAGCTAACGGATTCTTCTGTCAGGCAAAATTTTGAAAGTGCTGTCGACAAGATCAAAGCCGTGCTGCCTGAAAAAGAAAAAGATTATGTAAACGGACTGAATTCCCAGGTGGCTGTTTTTTACCATAATTTATACGACCGTCACGGACACCCGAATAATTACCTTATCCTTATTCAGCAGGCTCTGGCAGATAAAAAATGTTTGTCTATATCCTATCATGCTCTCCATTCGGATGAGAAAACATGCGGAAGAGTGGTTGATCCGCTTGGACTTGTGTTTTACAGTAATGCCTGGCACCTGATAGGGTTTTGCAAGTTAAGGGAGGAGATGAGAGATTTTCGGGTCGACAGAATTCTTGCCATGGAAGTTATGGATGAGAGTTCTTCGGAAAGAGATCAGGATGACCTGAAGAATTATTTTAAAGATTACTGGAATTCGACCGATCTGCTTGAAGTGGAAGTATGGTTTCATCATTCTGTTGCCGATTCGGTTTCATCATCCAGATATTATTTCGGGTATATTGATGAGTACGCTGAAGATGACGGTGTTGTTATGCGGTTTGCTGTTACGGAATACGATTATCTTTCACACTGGCTGCTCTCTTTCAGGGATAATATAAAGGTCGTCAGGCCTCCGGAATTAAAGAAAGCAATGGAACAGGAAGTGAAAGAACTGGTAAAGGTGTTCCTTAACAGGGGATAGAGGATTTTTATAGGTGCCCTGGTTAATATATTTTTCTGCTTTGAAGTTTTTATTTGATTTGCTTAATCCTCCTTCGCCCCGAGGTCTCGGGGCTTCGGCGGACGAGAAGGTTGTGGTTTAATTCTCCGACCCTCCGGGTCGGAAACAAAGGATTCCATTTGATACCTCGTGGGCTCTGCCCCGGGGTAATTCATTCGAAGCCAAGCCTTATTTAACTAAAAACAAAATAATTAAATAAGAGATATCATTAAAGACAATGAGTATTACAATTATATTTGTTTTTCCTTTCATTTATAGTTGTAATGTTTTGCACGATGCCTCACTTGTGCCTAACTTAAAAGGATTTCATGTTCAGTTTCCATCTAAGTATCTCATTCAAAGATACTCATTTGATTTAGTCAGTCAAGTATGAAGAATGTACGAGGGGAAATTGGGCATAAAATTGAGTTGAACGAAGCCGTATGGGCATTTTCCCGGTAAAATTTCAGGGATTATTTCCCGGCGGATCCCAGGGGCGCAAGATCCTTGCTTTTGAAGCTGAATCAAAGCCCGGCGGCAGTGCATTAGTATCTGCCTGCGGTGAGCAGGAGCCATTATCCCATAGTACCTGATCTTATATTATTATACTTTTTAATTGATTTTTCTAACTGTATACTGGTTAGCGAAGGATATTGGTTTAAATTCTATATTTGCTTCAAATTAAAGAAAGGCTATGATAACTATATGGATCGGGACCCTGGTCAGTGTTTCTTTTGTCAGCCTGGTCTCTCTTACCGGGGTGTTCTTCATTTCATTGAAGCCGGATAAACTAAAAAGGCTGCAGCTTGTTCTGGTCGGCCTGGCAACCGGAGGGCTTCTGGGAGGTGCCTTTTTTCATTTGCTGCCCGAGTCCTTCGAATCGCATACCAATTTACAGGTTCCGTCTTTGTTGATCTTGCTGGGATTTATTTTTTTCTTCGTTCTTGAGCGGTTTTTGCACTGGCATCATGATCACAGCACGAGGTATGCAAACCACAAGATACAGCCTTTCGGACCGATAAACCTTATAGCCGACGTATTCCATAATTTTCTTGACGGACTTCTGATCGCTTCTGCTTTTTCGTACAACACCGAAATAGGAATAGCCACCACGCTGACTGTTTTGTTGCATGAACTGCCGCAGGAGATAGGTGATTTTGGCGTGCTTACCCATGCAGGATATTCAACCCGGAGAGCTCTTTTTTTTAATTTCCTGTCGGCCTGCACCGCTTACATCGGAGCATTTGTCATTTTGTTGTTCGGGCAGTCAACCGAAACATTGTCGAAGGCAATACTCCCTTTTGCCGCCGGAGGATTCATATACCTGGCAGCAGCCGACCTTGTCCCTGAATTGCATACTGAAAAGACTCCGAAACGGTCGCTGATCCAGCTTCTGGCTCTTCTTTCTGGGATCGGATTTTTATACCTGATACTGATCATTGATAAATAGTAAGCCGGGAATGGTTTAGCAGATAAATTCGCCAAACCTGACAAAAAGTAGTGAAAAACAGTTTAGCAGGGTTTTTGATCGGGATTGTATAAACAACAGAATCACCTGATGACTTATTCCGAGATAAAAAAGAAAAAACACGATATTTCACTTGCTATTACTGAAAACAGGTTACTCGATTCCTTTAACATACTTGATACATTAAAAGCATCCGTCAGTTCATCCGATATACACAGCCGGTACAATTCCATTCTGGATACCTACCGCAATATGCTTAAATACTCGTTTGAACTGGTTCCTGATCCCGAAAGAGGGCGCATTTATAACGAACTTCAGCAATCACTTTTTGAGATTGCCGATGATATTGAAGATCACTGGGTGGTCGGGCATAATCTGTTCAACAGAAAAGAAGCCATCCACCAGGCAGAATACCTTGAAAAGGAACTGGATTCAAATACCGAACAGATCATGGGGGAATTATCCGGACAGTCCGGTGAAGATAAACCGGATAATATCGATCTGTTAAAGGCTGAACAAAGAAAAAAGATAGCCGGGAAAAGCAGGGAACTCTTTTACTATCTGTGGCTTAGGAACCATTATTCAAATTCTGAAAAGAACCTGGTCCGGAGGATGGTGAACCATGAAAAGATAGACTGGAGTACGAATTCATTGATGGTAAGTGCCGTTACGCTGTCTCAATTGCGTCATTTTGACAGGGAAAAGATCTATCTTCTGTATGACTTGATGTCGGTTGAAGATTTCAGGATAAGGCAAAGGGCCATAATAGGGCTTTTTATCAATCTGATGGTTTATTCCGGCAGGATCCTTTTGTATAAGGATATCATGGACCGGTTAAAGTCGGTCTCCGATGACGAATTGCTGGTTGAAAGATTCCTGGCGATACTGATACAGTTCATCCGGGCGGGGGATACGGAGAAAATAACAAAAAAAATTCAGGAAGAAATTGTTCCCGAGGTGTTGAAAATAAGGTCGGAACTGGAGGACAAGCTGAAATTAAAAGACCTGCTGGAAAAAGAAAATTTCGAAGAAAAAAATCCTGAGTGGGAAAATTTCTTTAAAGATGCCCCCGATGTTTACCAGAAGCTTGAACAGTTTTCCAGGATGCAGATCGAAGGGGCCGATGTTTTTATGGGTGCTTTTGCCAACCTGAAGCATTTTGATTTTTTTAAAGAAATGGCAAATTGGTTTCTGCCTTTTAAAGGGGAAAATGAGACTGTTCTTGAAGCTTTTGAAGGAGTGGGGAAAGAGATTGATGTACCGGCATTTATTGAAGGGTTTGAACAATCGACGGTTATGTGCAACTCCGATAAGTACTCCTTCTGCCTGAACATACAGCACATGCCTGATGAGCAGCGAAAGATGATGCTTGAATTATTTAACATGGAGTTGCAGGCAATGAACGAGATGAATGAAGATGAATTCAAATTAAAGTCTGAAACAAAAAATAAGATCATTAATACACAGTATCTGCAGGATCTCTACCGCTTTTTTAAGCTCAATCCCAACAGAAAGGAATTTGAAAATATTTTCGGGAAAGAGATCGATGTTCTCAATTCGGAGGTTCTGAAAGTAATCTTCCATGATCAGAAAACCATAAGGAATCTTGCCGAATTTTATTTTGCATCCGATAAATATCCTGAGGCCCTTCACCTTTTTCATTGGCTGAATGAGAAAAAAAGTTCTTTTGAATTGCTGGAGAAGATGGGGTTTTGCAACCAGAAAACAGGAAAATTCAATGATGCGATCGAATTGTATAAGCAGGCTGAACTGTTTGATAAGAATAAGATCTGGTTGCAGAAAAAGCTGGGCTACTGTTACAGAAAAGCAGGAGACATTGAAAATGCCGTCCACTATTACAAGCAGGTTGTGGAGACCGAACCGAATGATCCGGGCAATCTTGCTTACCTGGGACAATTGTTCATGGATGCGGATGATTATGAAGAAGCCCTTAAGTATTATTACCGGGTCGAGTACGAGAACCCTAAAAATGAGAAAGTATACCGGCCTATCGGATGGTGTTCCTTTGTATTGGGAAAGTATGAAACTGCCATCAAGTACTTTCTGAAGATAATCAAGGTTAAAGCCCTGAAAAATGATTATCTGAACATCGGGCATTGCTACTGGGCCTCGGGCAAAATGGATATGGCCCTGGAATCTTACCGGAAAGCGGTTGATCTTTCCGGTAATGATGGATCCTGGTTTCGGAATGCTTTTTATCATGATTCCGGATACCTTCGTAATACCGGGGTTGATGACCTGGATGTAGCCCTGATGATTGATTATGTATTAATTGGCTGAAAGGATGTTGCCCGCGAAAATTAAATCAAATGTTAAAAAGGAAATTGTTTATCAATGAATTGGAACAATTCATCTAATTTCTATGTTTTTCGTGGTAAGCTTACGTATATTGTATTCAGATCATTCGTATGGAAGGGGATCATTTAGTGCGTAAAAATTAGTAAACGACTGTGTGTTATAGTCAAAAAAATCAGATTTCATGACAACTATGCTCGATCATCAAAAAATAATTCTGGAACAATTGAGCCATGATAAAGAAATGTTCCGAAAGGAAATTGTCAAATCGTTCAAATGGTTGAAGTCATATGAAATAATCATGCTGAGAAGCTGGTTAAAGGCAAAATACGGAGAAACTCATGCCGATATCATTCGCGAAGTTTTTGAGCACATTGCAGCCTGATCCGGTTCGGATTTAAAGTTTCTTCATCTGAATAACTAGCAGTTTCAACTGTCTTGATCTTTTCTTGTTTTTTCTATTTTTGTCACGTCATTGCTGAAATTCCCTTTGAAATGAAAGTGACTGGTTTTACCTTCATCAGGAATGCGATCAAATACGATTACCCGGTCGTTGAATCCATTCGATCCATACTTCCCCTGTGTGACGATTTTATTGTGGCAGTAGGCAGGTCGGATGATGACACGCTTGATCTGATCAGGGGCATCGACAAAAAAAAGATCAAAATTCTTGAAACGGTTTGGGATGAGAGTTTGCGTGAGGGCGGTTACGTATTGGCGGATGAGACGAACAAAGCACTTCGGGCCATGCCTGAGGATACGGATTGGTGTTTTTATATTCAGGGAGATGAAGTCGTGCATGAAAAATACCTGGATACAATAAAGGCCGGCATGGAGAAATTCAGGGAAGATGAAAGGGTCGACGGACTTCTGTTCAATTATTTGCATTTTTACGGATCTTATGATTATGTCGGGAAATCATACAGCTGGTACCGTAATGAAATCCGTATTGTAAAGAATAAAAAAACGATCTATTCTTACAGGGATGCCCAGGGGTTTAGAAAAGAAGCAGGGTTAAAACTGAATGTCAGACCACTGGACGCATATATTTTTCATTACGGATGGGTGAGGGATCCAAGGGCTATGCAGAATAAACACAGAAATTTCCATAAGCTATGGTACGATGATGACTGGGTCGATAAAAACATTGCCAAAGCGGAGGAATTCGATTATTCGGGCATAGATGCACTCACCCGCTTCGAAGGTTCTCATCCGAAAGTAATGGAAGAAAGGATCAGAAGGAAAAACTGGAAATTTGATTACGATATCTCCAGGAACTCATTGTCTTACAAAGACAGATTCAAACAATTTATCGAGAGATTGACAGGTAAAAGGGTAATGGAATATAAAAATTATAAGATCATTCGGGATGAATGAGAGATAAGGCTTCTTTTATTTTTTGATCCATCGGGAGTCTGGCATCGATCCAGTGGATCCGGGTTCCTTCGTGTTCCATCTTCCTGAACCAGGTCATTTGACGTTTGGCAAACCGGTGGATAGCGACATTCAGTTTTTCAACCATTGTATCATAGTCGATCCGGTCTGTTAAATAAAGGGTAATGAACTTATATTCGAGGCCGTAATACATCAGAGTTTCCGGGGTTATCCCTTTCTCCAGAAGTGTTTTCACCTCTTCTACCATTCCGTTTTTCAATCTTTTTTGCAAACGCTTTGTAATGTTTTCTCTCCTTGTTTCCCGATCGAGGTGAAGGCCGAAGCAGACCGGATGAAGGCGGGGGAAATGATGGGTCAGTTCAGGATTTTTTTTATAGTATTCTTCAATTTCTATTGCTCTGACAGCTCTTTTGATCGTGTCCGTATCTGTTTTGTTATGTAATTTTTTGTATCCCGAAAGGATCTGTTCGAGTTCCGGAAGACTTTTATTTTCGAGGCTTATCCTTAATTCTTTATTAACCGGTACGGCAATCAGCTTATACCCTTTTGTAACCGCCTCGATATACATTCCCGTACCTCCGCAAAGAACAGGCATTTTACCCCGGTTTCTGATGATCTCCAGAGCGCAGAGGAAATCTTTCTGGTATTCATATACATTGTATTTATAACCGGGCTCATGAATGTCAATAAGGTGGTACGGGATCTTTTTACCGTCAACGGTATAGTCCTCGTAGTCTTTGCCGGTTCCAATGTTCATTTCCCGGTAGATCTGCCGTGAATCGGCACTGATTATTTCACCGTCCAGTTTGGCTGCCAGGTGTGCGGCAAATCCGGTCTTGCCCGTAGCAGTGGGACCGAGTACGACGATCAGTTTGTTATTTTCTTTGTTTGAGTCTGACAAGCGGTGAATATTGATATTACACAAAATTAATCTTACTTTGCAATTCCTGAAAAGTCTGAGGAAAGAATGGCCAACAAAATTGACATACGGAATAAGAAAGCTTCCCGTGATTATGAGTTCATTGAAAAATACACGGCAGGTATTGTGCTTACCGGAACCGAGATAAAGAGCCTTCGCAGGGGAAAGGCCAGCATTGCCGATGCTTTCTGTTCGTTTAAAAACGGGGAACTCTGGGTCCGCAATATGCATATTGCCGAATATGCCAACCGCGGATATTCAAATCATGATCCTGCGTGGGACAGAAAATTGTTGCTGAATGCATCGGAACTCAGGAAACTGGAAAGAAAGACCAAGGAAAGAGGATTTACCATTGTGGCCACGCGGCTTTTCATTGCCGATACGGGATATGCGAAATTGAACATTGCTCTGGCACGTGGTAAAAAGGAATACGACAAGCGTGAGGATATCAGGAAAAAAGACATTAAACTGCAGCATGACAGGTTAAGGAAGTTGTAAAGGCGGATCACTGAGAAAAGAAGAAATCATTCAGATCATAAATATCATCGGAGTTCAGATCCGATTCAAAGTCAAAATAATTGTCAATCTCATCCATGATCTCATCAAACGAGATGTAGCCGTCACCATCCGCATCCACTTTTACGAATTTTTCAGGAATTTCTTCATACATGACGGTTTTTTCTCTGCTATAGGATGAAGGTGTTCTGAGATACAGCTCGACATCATTTCTTGATACTGCAGCCGACATATCCAGCCTGCCGATCAGGTCATCTTCGGATAATTCGACTCCGCGTTCATCCACATAGGCCCCATAACGTGAAAGAGGTTCGTCATCGAGGTAATTCGGAATTCCGTCGTAATCGTCATCAACCGGACAGCCTGTTGTATCGGTCTGAACGCCAAAAGGGGTGCCGGGACATTTATCCCAGCCGTCCATATACCCGTCATTGTCTTCATCGCCGATCAGTGTCAGGTCAAGTTCGATATCGGCGAATAATCTCTGTACGGCAAGGGTTTTTTTGCTCGAGAACAGATCCAGGTGCA
>JASFVU010000429.1:0-3604 GCA_050049665.1 Bacteroidales bacterium
GTTTCATTTTCTTAAGTATTAATGTGGTGAAAAATCAGTTGTCTAAAGCTAAGTCCGCCCAATAAAAACCAAATGAAAGTGAGATTAAAAAAGGATTAAAAACAGGTGTTCAATGCAAAGGAAGTGAAATGGTAAATTCCGTACCTTTTTTCAGTTGTGATTTAACGTCAATGGTTCCGTTATGCAGGTGAATGATCTTCTGTACAAGCGACAATCCGATGCCATGTCCTTTGTTTCTTTTGACATTTTTAGCACGATAGAACGGTTGAAAGATGTGATCGATCTCTTCTTCGGGAATCCCAATGCCTTTATCTTTGAATATCACATGAATATTGTCTTTGTCAACCATAAGAGAAACATTGATCGCATGATCAGCGGAATATTTGCAGCCATTTTCTATGAGGTTACTGAAGGCTGTTTTCAGCAGTTGGTCATTTCCTGCAATTTTAAAATGGTCTTCTTCTTCGATGGATTTGTCAAACTGGATATTCACCGTGTATTTCCCGAAATGTTTTAATATTTCGGCACGGGACCGCCACAAAATATCATCAATACGGACGGGGTTGAATTCTTTTTCTGAAAAGTCATTTTCAACACGGCTGAGTATCAGAAGGCGATTTGCAAGTTGATTGAGGTTTTTGATATCTTCCAGAACAGAGATCAGGGCTGTTTTGTATTCGTCCGCCTTTCTTTCTTTCAACAGGGTAACTTCCAGTTGTCCGGTGATCACGGTTAATGGAGTCCGTAATTCATGGGATGAATTGGTAATGAAGTCTTTCCTGGTCCTGAATGCCGTTTCCAGTCGGTCCAGCATGTTGTTGAAGGTTTCTGACAATTGAGCAATTTCATCTTTTCCGCTACCCAGTGAAATCCGGGAATTCAAATTTGAAATACTGATTGTATTCACCTGTTCAACCACTTCTGATATCGGCTTCAGGGCTTTGGCAGCAAACAATCTGCCTGCAAAATAGACTACAACAAGACTGAAAACAAAAACAAAGATCAGGATGATCCGCAGTGTTTTCAGTTTGTTTAGTCCGAATACATCGACGGCCGCACAGATAACAACCAGATTTTCATTACTTCCTGTATAATGTATTCCATAGACTTCGAAGGATTGCCTGTTGAACTTCAATTCTTTCTTCAGTCTGATTTCCCTGATTAACTCATCATGGTAGTCATCAGCAACAGATCCATCGGATGCAAACACGGTTTCATTCGAATCGTTGTAAACAATGATCCTTTCCCTGGGAAGGCTTGTGGGAATATTCCTTTCAACCCTCAGGATCAGTCCGGCATCAAAATGATCAACCTCATCGATCAACTGACCAACCGATTTCGCTTTGTTGGCAAGACGGTTGAAAAATTCTTCTTTTCTGAAACCGGAAAAAGAAAAATAAATGGTAAGGATTGTAATCAACATGAGAACAGCAACAATAGCCGTAAACTGACAGGTTATTTTCTGACGGATCTCCATTATCTTTCCTCAAATATGTATCCCATACCTATTCTTGTGTGAATTAGCTTGGTATCAAAGCCTTTTTCAATTTTTTTCCGAAGGATGTTCACATAAACATCCACTACATTGGTTCCCGTATCGAATGAAATATCCCAGACTTTTTCCGATATTTCGGAGCGGGTTACGACCCTTCCTTTATTTTGCATAAAGTATTGCAACAATGAAAATTCTTTGGCTGTCAGTTCGATGGTTTTGTCACCCCGCTTAGCCATTTTTTTATTCAGATCAAGTTCAAGATCGCCGGTTTTCAATTTATTCGAATGTTGGATTATTCCGGTGGTTCTTTTTGTCAGGGCCTTGATCCGGGCCAGAAGCTCCTTGAATTCAAAGGGTTTAACAAGGTAGTCGTCTGCACCGGCATCAAATCCGTTGACTTTATCATCTGTGGTACCGAGAGCTGTAAGGATCAGGATAGGAACCTGCTGGTTTTTTTCCCGGATCCTTTTGCATAATTCCAGTCCGTTAAACTGAGGTATGATCACATCCAGTAAGATCAGATCATAATGCTCATTCATAGCCAGTCTTTCGCCGATCTGTCCGTCATAAGCAATTTCAACTTCATAGCCATTTTCTTCCAGCCCCTTACTAAGGAAAGCAACAACTTTAGGCTCGTCTTCGATGATCAGGATCCTCATATCCATCTTTTAGCGAGCATAAATTTACACTTAACCTCAATATCTTTTACTTTTCATGCCATTTTTTTATTTTTATAATCAAAATGTAATGATGTGATTTCCAGGGCTTTTTGAATTGCATGATTCAAAGGATAATACATAATTGATAATCCGGGGTCTATGGCATACAATTTCAGATAGTAAGATGCCATATTAGCAGCTTCAGGGAGGATGTTCTCAAGCTTTTCAGGCAGAATTGTATTTTTAATGTGCCTGCATGTGACCAGAATGTTCCTGTTCCGTTTATCGGTTCTGCATGCAAAACCAAAAAGACGGCATAAAAGGCCTCTGTTCTCATATATTGAGCAGAAGCCTTTTTCACCAAATGGATTGCAGAAGATGCAAACCCGGTCATGCCGGCAATTGATCTCTTCCATGATTTTTTCGTGTTGTCCTGACATGTACAGGAAATATGCCACAGGCAGGAATTCAAGAACTGTTGCTTCTATATCATTTTTCAGGCAGCAATCGCCGCAGTTTGATTTACAGGCCAGAGAAGACCTTTGTCTGAAACGTGAATTTTGAATTTCAAGCTGCCTGAAAACCTTTTCGACAGCCTTGATTTTTTTTATCAGGTCCATAACTTTTCACCCGTTGAAAAATACCAGGGGTTATTTGTTCAGTCATACTTTATAGCTGAACCAGTGCAGGTTCTTTTGCATTTCTCACTGCCGACGGAGAATAATTGATCCTTTGTTCTGTTGCTTCCAGTATGCTTTTCAGCATGTCGGCATAACTCATGTTCTTCAGTGAACACATTTTAGCGAGGTGGCCATCCCAGCACCAGCCAGGGTTCGGATTCACTTCAAGCAGCTTTGGAATTCCGTCTCCATCGATTCTCCAGTCAAAGCGTACATAATCCCTGCATTCTAACCTTTCAGCAAGCTTCAGGCTTAATTCAACGATCAGCTTTTTTGTTACTGCATTTAAATTGGCCGGAACAGAACGGAGCAGGTTAAAATAAGGAGAATCCTGTAACCATTTTGCTTCGTATCCGCAGATCTTTGGCAGATCATCAGGTAACTGCGAGTAGTCTTCTTCGACAACAGGCAGTACCATATATGATTCGGGAGGGTTACCAATGATACCAAGGGTCAGGTCCTGACCCGAAAGGAATTCTTCGACCAGGATTGGTTTATCGTAACCGAATTTTTCCCTGGTCTTAACAATGGCATCATTTAATTCTTCAAAGGTATAGGCCACATTTTTCCGGGTAATGCCAAAACTCGAATCGCCGAAATTGGGTTTTGCAATGACAGGAAACTCAATATTCATCTCAAAGACATTGTCTTCGGGCTTTATATAGAAGGCATCGGCAACGGGGACGTCCATTTCTTTGGCAATACCCCGTATCAGTGATTTATCATAACAATAGGCAAGACACTGCGGGTTCGACCCGGAGTAAGGTATT
>JASFVU010000027.1:0-11206 GCA_050049665.1 Bacteroidales bacterium
AAGATTCTTTCTTGAGAACAGGCTGGTCACATTTCTGATTCTTATAATATTCGTCGTATGGGGGATAGTGAGCGCACCGTTTAACTGGGATACCGGACTTTTTCCAAGGGATCCTGTTCCCGTTGATGCCATTCCGGATATAGGTGAAAATCAGCAGATCGTATATACCGAATGGCCCGGGCAGTCTCCCCAGGACATCGAAGACCAGATATCCTATCCCCTGACAACAGCCCTTCTGGGAATTCCCGGGGTCAGGACCATTCGCAGCAATTCCATATTCGGGTTGTCCAGCATCTACATAATTTTTGAAGAAGATGTGGAATTTTACTGGAGCCTGACCCGGATCCTGGAAAAGCTTAATTCACTTCCGGCCGGTACCCTGCCAGAGGGGGTTAATCCGTCTCTCGGACCGGATGCCACTGCGTTAGGTCAGATCTACTGGTATACTCTGGAAGGAAGGGATAAGAAAGGGGATCCGGCAGGTAACTGGGACCCTCATGAACTCAGGACCATACAGGATTTTTATGTCCGGTATGGACTGTCATCGGCAAAAGGGGTCGCCGAAGTGGCTTCCATTGGCGGATTTGTCAAGGAATACCAGGTGGATATTGATCCCAATGCCATGAAGGCAAACGGGGTGAATGTGGCCCAGATCATGCAGGCGATAAAAAAGAGTAACCAGGATGTGGGAGCCCGCACCATCGAATTCAATCGGGCCGAATACCTGGTAAGAGGACTGGGGTATATCAGGAACCTGCAGGATCTGGAGGAAAGTGTGGTGACAGTAAGAGACCACGTT
The DNA here is from genome assembly GCA_050049665.1 of Bacteroidales bacterium. Classification (GTDB taxonomy): domain Bacteria; phylum Bacteroidota; class Bacteroidia; order Bacteroidales; family UBA10428; genus UBA10428. The sequence goes on from JASFVU010000027.1 coordinate 800, forward strand.
CCAATACGTCTGAAAGATGTGGCTGTGGTCAATTTTGGTCCGGCAACACGCCGTGGCGGGCTCGATAAAAGTGGTGCGGAAGCGGTAGGCGGCGTTGTTGTTGCCAGGTAAGGGGCGAATCCGCTGGAAGTTATCAATAATGTAAAAGAGAAGGTCAGGGAAATTTCACCCGGGCTGCCACAGAAAGTCCTTGATGACGGAACTGTTTCAAAAGTGACCATTGTACCGTTTTATGATCGTACGGGTTTGATTAAGGAAACGCTTGGCACCCTCGAAGAAGCCCTTACTCTTGAAATACTGATCAGTATTATTGTAGTGATCATACTGGTATTGAATCTGAGAGCCTCGTTCTTAATTTCCAGCCTGTTGCCGATAGGGGTGCTGATGACTTTCATTGTTATGCGCCGGTTCGGTGTGGATGCAAACATTGTGGCATTATCCGGAATAGCTATTGCTATCGGGGTAATGGTGGATGTTGGGGTGGTGTTCACGGAGAATATTATCAGACACCTTGATATGCCTGAAAACAGAGGAGCAAAGGGGAAAGGATTGCTGAATGTAATATACACAGCCACTGCAGAGGTGGCCTCCGCGGTCATTACCGCATTGTTTACTACAGTCGTGAGTTTCCTTCCTGTTTTTGCCATGCAGGCTGCAGAAGGCAAACTGTTCAGGCCTCTGGCATTTACCAAGACCTTTGCCATGATTTCTGCCCTTATTATCGGATTGATCATTGTCCCGGCCCTGGCCAATGTTATTTTTTCAATTCGTTTTGACAAACGTAAGATCAGAAGGATATTCAATTTTTCTCTTATTTCGGGCGGACTGATCTTCATGGTATTTTTTCAGGTATGGATGGCCGTTGTTCTGGTGGCAATTGGCATAAACAATTTGTATGAGAATAAATGGCCTCAGAATAAGAAACATTATGTCAATTACATTAATGTAGCTCTGACGCTGCTCGTTGTTGTTTACTTTCTTACAAATGAATGGATGCCGCTGGGTGCACAAAACAGCACCTTTGCCAATCTGCTGTTCGTAGTAGGTCTGATAGCAGTTATTCTGGGCTCACTAATGCTGGTAGTTAAGTATTACAAACCTATACTTCAGTGGTGTTTGAACAATAAGTGGAAATTCCTGTCCGCACCCATTGCAGTCGTTGTTCTGGGGATCCTTATCTGGCAGGGATTTGACAGAACATTTGGTGTGATTCCCGATGCCTTTGAGAAAACGGGATATGATCTTCGCAGTTCGAAAACGTGGGTTGCCTTATCAGAAACATTCCCGGGTGTCGGCAAAGAGTTCATGCCTGCTCTTGATGAGGGATCATTTCTTCTGATGCCTACTACCATGCCTCATTCGGGCGTTGAAGAAAACATTGAGGTGATCCGGTTACTCGATAAGAGGGTCAATACGATCCCCGAAGTGGAGAATGTAGTGGGCAAATGGGGCAGGGTAAATTCCGCTCTCGATCCTGCTCCTACCTCCATGTATGAAAATGTGATCAATTACAAGCCGGAGTATATTCTTGATGAGAATGGGCATCGCATACGGTTTAAAGTGGATAAGGATGATGCATTTGTCCTGAAGGACGGAAGCAAATATAATCCGGAAACGGAGGATTTCAGGCACATTGAAAAAGAACAGTTAATTCAGAACGAGCATGGGAAATATTTCCGGCAATGGAGGGAGTCTATCCATTCACCTGATGATATCTGGGATGAGATCGTGAAGGCATCTAAAATTCCCGGGCTTACTTCGGCACCCAAACTGCAACCTATACAAACACGTCTGGTCATGCTGCAGACGGGCATGCGTGCTCCCATGGGAATAAAGGTCTTTGGTCCGGACCTGGAATCAATTGAAAAAACCGGGTTCGAGCTGGAGCATTACCTGAAAGAAGTTCCGGGTGTGGAACCTGTTTCGGTTTTTGCCGATCGTGTTGTTGGCAAGCCGTACCTGGAGATCAGGATCGACAGGAAAGCCATTGCGCGCTACGGGCTGACCATTCAGGATATGCAAATGCAGATCAGCACAGCCATTGGCGGGATGAGATTGACCACCACGGTGGAAGGCCGTGAGAGATTTCCTGTCAGAGCCAGGTATGCCCGTGAATTCAGGGACAATCCCGGTGAGCTGAGCAAAATACTGATCCCGGCTCCCTCCGGTGTGCAGGTCCCTCTTGGAGAGCTTGCGGATATAACCTACTTACGTGGCCCTCAGCTTATTAAAAGCGAAGATACTTTTCTTGTCGGGTATGTGATATTCGATAAGAAGGATGGGTATGCCGAGGTGGATGTAGTGGAAAACGCTCAGGATTTTCTTAACAGGAAGATCGCGTCGGGGGATTTTGTGTTACCGGCAGGCGTGAATTATAAATTCACAGGAAATTATGAAAACCAGATCAGGGCAACAAAACGGCTGATGCTTGTTGTTCCGGTTTCTCTGATCGTCATCTTCCTGATCCTTTACTTCCAGTTCAGATCGGTTACGATAACAGGAATGATATTTAGTGGTATCCTGGTATCTTTTGCAGGAGGGTTTCTGATGATATGGCTTTATGGCAAAGAGTGGTTCATGAATTTTTCAATTGCCGGTATGGGTATCCGGGACCTGTTCCGGATGCATCCCATCAATCTGAGTGTGGCAGTCTGGGTGGGTTTTATCGCCCTGTTCGGGATCGCCACAGATAACGGGGTTATCATAGGCACATACCTGAAACAGATTTTCGGCAAAAACAAGCCGTCAACGATAAAGGAGGTAAGAAACTCGGTGCTTGAAGCCGGACAGATAAGAATACGACCGGCCATGATGACCACGGCCACAACTATTATAGCACTTATCCCTGTGTTGACATCCACCGGGAAAGGCTCCGATATCATGGTACCCATGGCTATACCTTCATTCGGGGGGATGGTCATACAGGTAATGTCCATGTTCGTAGTACCGGTACTATATAGCATGTGGCAGGAAAAAAGGATCAATAACAATTCGAATAAATAAAGAATACGGCAAATGAAACCTTTAAATAAACTAAGATGCATATTACTGGCGATGCTTATTCCATTTGTTTTCATCAGTAAAGCACAGGATTATCTGGATCATTATCTTGTTCAGGCCGCTGAAAATAATCCCGGGCTCAGAGCTTCATTTAGTGAATACATGGCTGCCATGGAGAAGGTACCACAGGTGAAAGCACTACCGGATCCGCAGATTGCATTCGGATATTTTATTCAGCCGGTGGAAACCAGACTTGGCCCGCAACAGGCAAAGATCTCCGTCATGCAAATGTTCCCGTGGTTTGGGACACTCGGCGCAAAAGAAGATGCTACGGCTGCCATGGCCAGGTCGAAATACGAAGCATTCGAAGAGGCAAGATCAAAACTCTATTACGAAGTGAGATCGACCTATTTTAACTTGTATTTTACTGACAAGGCAATTGATATTACTTCAGAAAACATTGGCATACTGAACTCATTCAGGAAACTTGCCCTGGCCAGAGTAGAGGCCGGTCTGGCATCTGCCGTCGATGTTTTGCGGGTGGAGATGGAGATTGCCGATCTGGAAAACCAGCTGGCCATGCTGAAAGATAAGCTTGCTGCACAGCGTACAGGTTTTAACAATCTGCTGAATACGGGTGAAGAGGATCCGGTTCTCGTACCGGAGGTGCTTGAGGCAAATGTTCTGGAATTTTCCGGTACAACAGTACTTGACAGTATCCGCAGAAAGAACCATCAGGTGTTGCAACTCGATCTTATGCGATCGGCTTATCAGAATCAGGAAAAGGCGGCGATAAGAACGGGCATGCCTACTTTTTCACTGGGCATCGATTACCGGTTTATCGGGGATGGAACAGACAGCCAGGCTGCTGTTCCGGACGCGGGACGGAATGCCATTGTATTCCCCATGGTAAGTATTACCGTTCCCCTGTACAGGAAAAAATACAGATCCATGGTTCAGGAGGCGGTTTATTTGCAGGAAGCCACTATGAACAGAAAAGAGAATAAAATAAATGTACTTGAATCGGTATACGCTTCCACAGAAAAGGAATACAATGATGCCGGCAGACGGATCCCTCTTTACGAGGCCCAATCAGACAGGGCTGAAAAATCGATGAATATTCTGGAGAGTGAATATGCAACCGAAGGAAAAAACTTTGAAGAAATATTGCGAATGGAAAGGCAATTGTTAAAATACAGACTTGAACTGGAAAAGGCAAGAGCTGACCAGAATGCAGCAGTAGCATTTATTCATTATTTAATGGGAAAATAAATTGTAAACAGGAATAAGATGAAAACGAAAATACAAATTAGCAATCGTGAAATAAAGATCATAGCCATTACACTGGTTGCCGGATTGTTATTGGGCTGGTTATTTTTTCACGGTGGTACCGGGGCCTCTGAAAGTGCAGGGACTATGGATGAACATGTACACAAGGAGGAACAGGTTATCTGGACCTGTTCCATGCATCCGCAGATCCGGATGGATAAACCGGATCAGTGCCCGATTTGCGGGATGGACCTGATCCCGCTGGATAAAGGTCATACGGACACGGAAGCCGTCTCACCCGATGAAATCGGGATGACGCAGGCAGCTATAAAACTTGCCGATATACAAACCATTAAGGTAAGAAAGGATTATCCTGACAAAGAAGTCTTTCTGCTGGGAAAGGTAAAAGCCGATGAAAGGAATATTGCCGAGCTGACAGCCCGTTTCGGAGGGCGCATTGAAAAACTGTTCATCAATTTTACAGGACAGAAAGTGTCAAAAGGAGAAAAGTTGGCGACCATCTATTCACCGGCCATGGTAACAGCTCAGCGTGAGCTGCTGGAAGCCATGGAGTATAGGGAAAGTAATACTGACTTTTACCGGGCGGCGCGTAATAAACTGAAATTATGGGATTTGACGGAAGAACAGATCAATGATATTGAGCAAAAAGGAGATGCGCTTCATTACTTTGATATTTTGTCTCCCATAACCGGAACGGTAACCATGCGGCATGTAGCTTCGGGGGATTATTTCAAAGAGGGGACTCCTTTGTTCCAGGTAACAGATCTTTCACGTGTATGGGTGTTGTTTGAAGCGTACGAAAGCGATCTTCCCTGGATCAAATTGCGTGATCGGGTAAAGTTCAGGATCAAATCATTACCGGGAGAAGATTTTGAAGGCCGGGTAGCATTTATAGATCCCGTGATCGATCCCAGAACAAGGGTGGCACAGGTGAGGCTCGTGCTCGGAAACCCGGAACTGAAATTGAAACCTGAAATGTTTGCCGATGGAGTGTTAACCTCGAGCATTGCAGGGAACAACAAGGATCTGCTGATACCGAAAACCGCTGTTCTGTGGACCGGGAAAAGAGCTGTGGTTTATGTCAGGGTTCCGGAGAGAGAACAGCCGGTCTTCCAATACCGGCAAATCGTTTTGGGTCCGGAAGCAGGGAAATTCTATGTGGTGGAAGAAGGACTTGATGAAGGCGAAGAGGTAGCTGTGAACGGGGTATTTAAAATAGATGCTGCGGCGCAGCTGGCAGGCAAACCGAGTATGATGAACCCGTCCTTTGCCGAACCTGCAGAAGGCAGCGCCGGGGAAGGGAGAATTTTCAAAAAGTATGATCGGGAGAACAAGACGGCTGACTCAGAGCATAATAAAATTAAAGAAAAAGAATTAAAAATGCCGGACATGGATGATAAACACCGGCATAATTCAAATGTAGAACACGAGATGTTTAAGGTTGCCGGGAATTGCAGTATGTGTAAAGCCCGGATCGAGAAGGCGGCATTGTCTATCGAAGGAGTGAATGCAGCCGTGTGGAGTGAGGAAGCAAAAATGATGCACGTTTCTTTTAATACCGGTAAGACAAGCATGGGACAGATCCATAAAGCGATTGCAAAGGCGGGGCATGATACGGAAAAAGAAACAGCTCCTGAAGAAATCTACCGGGGCCTCCCTCCCTGCTGCAAATATTCAAGGGAATGATGATGATCAATCGTTGAAATTATCGTTCTCTGCCAGAAGCATTTCAGGCGTAACGGGCACAACACCGACTTTTTCGCATACCAGTCCGCCGGCAAGGTTGGCAAGGGAGGCTGTGTCAAAAATGTTCAGTCCGGCAGCCATCCCAAGGGATGCTACGGCAATGACCGTGTCTCCCGCACCCGAAACATCGGCAATGTCCCGTTCTTCGGCTGGGATGACCTTAAAGTCTTTACCATTGCTTACAAACAATCCCTTTTCGGATAACGTGACCATCACGTTTTCTATCCGGTTTTTCCGGTGAAGTACCGAAATAATTTCGAAGATTTTTTCGGGATGAACCTTGCTTAAGGTTGCATTTAACCCCTCTGACAATTCTTTGAAATTAGGTTTGAATAAGGTGATGTTTTTATAATTCAGAAAACTGCGTTTTTTAGGATCAACCAGCACGGGGATGTTTTTTGCCCGGGCGATACGGGTAGTTCCTTCGATAACATCGGGAGTAATAATTCCTTTGTCATAGTCCTGGAATATCAGGGCATCAACAGAATAAGAATCAATGATCTGGGTAATTTTTTCAAGCAATTCCGCTTCGGTTTCTTTCTCAAGCAATTCCGTAATTTCATGGTCGACCCTCAGAAGTTGCTGATGATTGCCTATTACACGGGTTTTTACGGTAGACCTTCTTTTCTTTGAGACAATGATGCCTTCTTCTGTCATTTCCCTCTTTAACAAAAGCTTTTTAAAAGTTTCTCCTGCTTCGTCGTTTCCTATAACCGAACAAATGACCGGTTCGGCACCGAGTGATTTGATATTGATGGCAACATTGGCTGCTCCCCCCATCCTGTATTCCCTGTCTGTGCAGGATACGACCGGAACAGGTGCTTCAGGAGAAATGCGGGATACATTTCCCCATAAATATTCATCCACCATCACATCACCGACAATCAGTATTTTCTTTTTTGAGAATTCCCCAAGTATATGAGAAAGATCTGGTTTTGCAGACATTGGATTCATTTTGTTCTCACAAATATAAGACTTTCAAAGATTAGAGTGCATCCCACACTCATATCATTCAAATAAACATGAATCCGGAAGATGAGAGAAATAAACGCCTGAAACGGACCTATTTCATTTTCTTTTTTATTTTCCTGGCTTTGCTCTTATTCGTTTTCAGACTCTTCAATGCCTTTTTTCTTACTGTCTTTATTCTTTTTGGCTTTACTGATCTTTTTCTCCAGTTTTTCTACTTTGGTTTTCGAGTCTTTTACTTTCTTTTTAATGGCATCCGCTTTTTTCTTCTTTTTGGATTTATCGTCCGTTTTTTTAGTGACATTAGCCGGTTTGGGGTCAGGAGTTTTTTGCTGTACAGGTTTTTTAACGGCCGTACTTTCAGTTTTTTTGTTTGCCGGGGCTTCAGAAATTCCCGGAGCAGCCGTTGATTGATTGTCTGCTAACATTCCGGTTTTCGGTCGTGTGGCCGTTTTTTTTGCCACCGGGGGTTTTTTGGCTGTTGTTTTTCTTGCAGGGGTTCGCTTTGCCGGAGCAGAACCTGTTCTCCGCGGTCTCTTTGCAGTCCCCGTGCCTGAAGTGGTTGTTTTTTTTGTAGAAGGTGTACTTTTTGGTTCGGGATTCCGGGGTTCCTGTTCACTTTTTGTTTCTGAAGTCTGTTCAAGGGCGTTCTTTAAACTTTCCTTAAGTTCTGATGATTCATCAGCTTTTTTCTTTATTGGATCTGTCATGTTAGTAAAGAATAGTTATTGGGGATTAAAGTTAAAATTAAATTTTTATTCATGTGAACAATCCATTTCAATCTTAAAAGATTCTTAATTTTTTTTGGAACGTATCTGATCCGGATGCAGATTGTCTGAAAAAATATTGTTCTCACACTTTTTCCAGGGTCATGAATTCGTCATTGCCTTTTCCTGTATCTCCGTTTGCATACAATTTGATGAATTCCGGTTTATAGTATTTTTCCGGGATCATTTCGGCCGGTTTGAACCCGGCTTTCTGATAAGATCTGATGGCACGTATATTGTTTCTTGCAGGGCGTATGATAATGGTGGTATACCCTTCGGAGAAAACCCTTTCCGCTAACTGTGAAATGGCATATGTTCCGTAACTTTTTCCCGTGTATTTCAACTCACTTAACCAGATATCGAATTCGGTTATGCCATCGAGCAAATGAAAACTTGTGTACGAAATGTGTCCGATATCTTCTGTTTTATCCAACTGTATAATAAAGCTTCTACCTTTTTCGGGAGCAGAACCATCAAAAAAATAAGGAAGGTAATCGTGTTTGAATTCTTCATATGAGGGCAGACTATCTGCTGACACTTCGGCCGGCTGGTTCACAAGTTCCGAAAAATCGGAAAAGAAAAGCCACCGGTAAGCAGTCTCGTAATCTCTTATTTCAGCGAATCTCAGGGATATCCGGTTTGACATAATATGTATTTTAGCCTGTTTAATTGACTTCGTCGAGCTCGTAAACTCGGTTGACTTCGTCGAGCCCTTCGGGGTCCGTAAATTTCATTTATTAAACTGATTACGATTAAGTTACACTAAATTTTCTGCAAAAACCAAGTGTAACTAAATCGGGCTAACTTGCTTTGGCACAGATCAATCTGCGAATTTATGAATAGGGCAAGTTAGTTACGAAAATGTTTAATAATATCAATGCAACCAGAAAAGTATCATAAAGCGATAGCAAAATATACGAAAGAACTAATATTTTTGGAATAAATTACAATCTTATTATTATGAATAAGTTAAAAATAAGGCATACGGTTATTGCATCGGTTTTTCTGCTTTCTGTGGCTTCCTGTTCAAAACAGGACACCAGAACAATCTCTGATTTTTGTAACAACTGGAAATTTTTTCCCGGTGATCCGGAAATGGCTCAATTGCAGGATTTCCCGGACACATCTTGGCGGATATTGAATTTGCCTCATGACTGGAGTATTGAGGGAGAATTCAGTGAAACTCATCCGTCCACACCGGGAGGAGGAGCATTGCCGGGCGGGATAGGATGGTACCGGAAACAGTTTACATTGAGTGAGGAAGATAAGGGGAAATTGGTTTTCATAGATTTTGACGGTGTATACATGGACAGTAAAGTCTGGATAAACGGGTATTTTCTCGGAAGACGTCCGAACGGGTATATTTCTTTTCGTTATGAACTGACACCCTACCTGAATTATGGCGATTCTGCAAATGTGATAGCGGTACGGGTAGATAATTCATTGCAACCAAACTCACGCTGGTATTCAGGTTCCGGCATTTATCGTAATGTAAGACTGGTAAAAACCGGGAAAGTTTTTGTGGATCATTGGGGGACGTACATTACCACTCCCGATGTAACAAAGGATTTTGCCAAACTGTTGATCCGGACAGATCTGCGAAATGCCTCGGAAGAAACAAAGAATGTTGTTCTGACTACATTTGTTTACAACAAAACAGGCAAAAAGATAGTGTCGGAAGTTACTGAACTAACCCTGGAACCAAATTCGGTATTTCCTGTTGAACAAAGTATGCTGATGTATGATCCTGAATTATGGTCCGTACAAAGGCCTTATTTGTATAAAGCGGTTTCACAGGTCAAATGTGATAACAGGATAAGTGATGAATATTCAACGAACTTCGGCGTCCGGTTTTTTGAGTTTGATGCCGAACAGGGATTTCTTCTGAACGGGGAACCGGTAAAGATCAAAGGAGTGTGTAATCACCATGATCTTGGATGTTTGGGCGCTGCAGTAAATACACGGGCACTTGAACGGCAACTGGAAATACTGAAAGAGATGGGATGCAACGGCATACGCACTTCACATAATCCGCCTGCTCCGGAATTGCTCGATTTATGCGACAAAATGGGATTCATCGTTATGGATGAGGCGTTTGACATGTGGGCAATACCAAAAACAAAATATGATTATTCCCGGTTCTGGAACGAATGGCATGAAAGGGATCTTGTGGATTTTATGCGAAGAGACAGGAATCACCCCAGTATTTTTGTCTGGAGTGTAGGGAATGAGATCCTGGAGCAATGGGATACTTCCGGCTATCAGATGGTGCAGGACTTGTATTATCTGGCACGGTCAGTCGATAGTACAAGGCCCATTACTACGGCAAACAATCCTCCGGGTCCGGAAAATTACCTGACAAAACCCATGGTGGTTGACCTGATCGGTTACAATTACAAACACAATGAATACAAAGATTTCCCACGGTTATTCCCGGGACAGAAATTCATAAGTACGGAGGCCTCTTCAAGCCTGGCCACACGAGGACATTATACCATGCCATCTGACAGTGTCAGGAGGTGGCCCTACAGATGGGACGAACCTTTTACTGACGGAGAGCCCGGAAATACCGTATCAGCATACGATCATGTAAGCACACCCTGGGGATCTACCCAGGAGGAAGTATGGAAGATCA
>JASFVU010000430.1:0-3593 GCA_050049665.1 Bacteroidales bacterium
CCATAGCTTCTTCTGAGGAACTCAACTAATACAAGTTGGATATGGAATTATTCTGGTAATTTGCTACTGAATATCGGCTTTTGGCTTCACAGGCGAAAATTTATCGGAGAGACCTAAGTATTGATACAAGCTTGGCCTTGAAAATTTTTCCGTATTGGGTAAAGTTTTTGCCGGGAGTGAGAGATTACAGAGCAATCTTGTCTGAGCGACCATAGGGAGCGAGTTTGATTGCGCAAGCAAGGCAAAAGCTTTGGGACCCAAAGGAAAAATTTACTCAGCCTTGATTTTTTTTGCTTTCTTTTTTTAATCAAGCAAAAAAAGAAAGTCGTTCCGTTGGGGAACGGAACGAAACAGCTGGCTTGCAGGGTAAGCCAATAGGAAAGCTATATTAATGCTCTGCACTATATCTGAGTTTACCAATTTATCAAATTCACAATTACACATTTACACGATTAAACATTTATCGGCCCAGCACCCATCCTTCGCCCCGAGACCTCGGGGCTACGGCTGTCAAAGTCTATCTTCACAAGGTTACGAGGGACAAAGCCCGCCTTCACCGGGTTACGGCGGGCAAAGCAATCTAATAACCCAAAAACCTCACCACCCGGGTAGATCTTTCTGATGGTGAGCTTTTCGGAGGAATTCCTGTTCCTACAGTAATGCCCACCTTCCGGAGATCACGAGAAACAGCAAATACATTCCATAGAGCATATTCACCACAGTGAACATGATATTGTACTCGACGCGGTTTTTCTTTATTTTCCTGCGTATCATAATCCCTACATTCGGGACAATGGTCGCTGTAAGAAACATCAGGAAATAAATATTGAAAATACTGTCGTAAGGCCGGTTATCATTTCCGATCATTTTACTACCGAACAATAGCAGGTAGGTAAATACCAGAAACATGACCAGAAAGAATAAATAACTGATCTTCAGGGATATGGTAGAAAAGCGTCTTTTTTTATGAACCCGGAACGGCCTTAATATGATAACAGAGATTATGAATAAGATGATGTAGCCTATCAGAAAGAAAAACTGGAATATGCCATGAAAAAAGCCACCCATTTCGCAATCTTGTTAGAAAGTAATGGCAAGTTATTGATTTTCTGGCGAATATGGAAAGATCACGGCATTAAAAATCATTGTTTCAGATCCAGGCGTACTACATTTTCTACATGGTGCGTATGGGGGAACATATCTACCGGTTGTATACGGGTGAGGGTATACCTGTCGTTTAATATATTGATATCTCTTGCCTGTGTGGCCGGATTACAACTGATATAAACAATGCGATCCGGCTTTGTTTCTAAAATAGAACGCAGGACGTCAGCGTGCATACCTGCACGCGGCGGGTCTGTAATAATGACATCCGGAATTCCGTGCGTCCTGAAAAAGTCAGTGGTTAACAGATCTTTAATATCCCCTGCAAAAAAGGATGTATTCCCGATCCCGTTGATTTCGGAATTCTCTTTTGCATCCAGGATAGCGTCTTCAACATATTCAAGACCGATGACCGACCGGCATTTTCCTGCAATGAAATTAGCAATTGTGCCCGTTCCCGTATACAGGTCATATACAATTTCATCTCCCTTCAGATCCGCAAAGCTACCGGCCACTTTATACAGTTCATGTGCCTGCAGGGTATTGGTCTGAAAAAAGGATTTGGGACCTATTTTGAATTTCAGATCTCCCAGTTGCTCGTAAATGTGGTCTCTGCCGCTGAACAGATGCACATCAAGGTCATGAACGGTATCATTTACTTTCGGGTTAATGATGTACATCAGTGAGTTGATCCCCGGGAATGAATCGCGGATATGGCCGAGTAGTTTTTCAATCAGCACTTTGTTGTTATCCCTGAAAACGACTATCACCATCCACTCACCATGTTCGGTATTGCGTATAATAAGATTACGGAGAAAACCTTCATTGTTTTTTTGATCGTAATAGGAATAGTTTTTCGATCTGGTAAATACACCAACTTCATTTCTGATGCTGTTTGACAGATCGTGTTGCAGGAAGCATTCATCAACCGGCAATATTCTGTCGAACCTGCCGGGAACATGAAAGCCCAGGCCCCGCCGGTCATTGATCTCCTGTCCGGAGCTAATTTCAGCATCGTTCAGCCAGCGTGAGGCGGAAAAAGTGAATTCCAGTTTGTTTCTGTAATACTGTGTTTTCTTTGACCTGAGAATAGGTTTTATGCAGGATACGTCAACCTTTCCGATTCGTTTAAGATTGTCCGATACCATTTTTTGCTTAAAGTATAACTGTTTTTCATATTTCAGGTTCTGCCATTTACAGCCGCCGCAAATACCAAAATGGGAGCAGAAAGCCTGTTCTCTCGAGTCAGATTGTTTTACCATTTCCACAACAGATCCTTCAGCATACTTTTTTCGTTTTTTCGTTATCTGTACATTGGCCACATCACCCGGAACAAGTCCTTTAACCATCACTACCATCGTTTCGGTCTTCCCAACAGACCTGCCTTCATCGGCAATATCCACGATCTCAAGATTTTCTATGACGGGAAATTTTTTTCTTCTGGACACGGATCTGTAATTTCACGCAAAGATATGAATATTGACCGGAGTGCTCAAAACGGTTTTGTCCTGTCGATGAAGTGGAGGAAATAGCCTTGCAATGCAGGAAAAAACCATATTTTTGCAGACAAAAATACCCGATGATATCCTTTCAGAATGTTTGTCTTCAGTTTGGTGAGCGAAAGCTGTTCGATTCTGTTTCTTTCCAGGCAGGTCCGAAAGATCGCATAGGTCTTGTAGGCAGAAACGGTGCGGGGAAATCAACGCTGTTCAGGGCGATCATGAAGTCTGTCAGGATCGAGTCGGGAGAAATTGTAATACCGGCTGATACGTCGATAGGGTACCTGCCTCAGGAGATTCGCTTTACAGACAAGTATACCGTGCTGGAGGAAGCGATGCGTGCCTTTGGTCACCTTCACAGACTGGAAAGAGAAATAGCCCAACTGAACCATAAACTGGCACAAAGAACGGACTATGAATCGGATGAATATCTTGAAGTAGCCGATCTGGTGGCAGAAAAGACAGAACGGTTGCATATGGTTAACGCTTCGACCATGGAGGCAGACAGTATCAGAACGTTGACCGGCCTTGGTTTCAGTCAGTCGGATATGGGAAGACATACCGGTGAATTCAGCGGAGGGTGGCGGATGCGTATTGAATTGGCAAAGATCCTGTTACAATCTCCTGATGTTTTCCTGCTTGATGAACCTACGAATCATCTTGACATCGAGTCCATTCAGTGGCTTGAGAATTTTTTAATCCAGTACCACGGTACCATATTACTTGTGTCCCACGATAAGGCATTCCTTAACAATGTGACAAAACGGACGCTGGAAATATCATTGGGAAAAATCTATGATTACAAGGTGCCTTATTCACAATTTGTAAAACTGCGCAGGGAACGGCGTGAACAACAGCTGGCAGCATACAGGAACCAGCAGAAGCAAATCGAAAATACCAGGGAATTTATTGATCGTTTCAGATACAAAGCTACCAAGGCCGTTCAGGTTCAGTCCAGAATAAAGCAACTGGAAAAAATGGAACGGATAG
>JASFVU010000028.1:0-11154 GCA_050049665.1 Bacteroidales bacterium
TGAGGAGAAAACAGAGTGATCGTTTGAGCTCGTTCCTCGCTCTCACTCTCACTCTGTTTTTGTAGCCCCACCTGGAATCGAACCAGGATCTACAGTTTAGGAAACTGCTATTCTATCCGTTGAACTATGGGGCCAATGTGATCAAAAGCGATGCAAAAGTATCTAAAATCATTGAATGTATCAAATATTACCAAGTCAACACCTTCCTACCCGATTTGCTTCCATTTCATTTCATTTCCATGTCAGCTTTCATTACATTTGGCAAAATTTTTTTTATGGTTTTTGACATCATTTTCATCATCATATTTTTATGGGCAATCTATAAAGGGTACTCCAGGGGCTTTATCCTCCAGGCAGCTACACTGGCGGCCCTGATCCTGGGAATTTACGGAGCCATAAAATTTTCCGGGCTGACGGCAACGATTATCATAGAAAAATTACATTTCAACTGGGAATACATGCATCTGATAGCATTTGCCGTTACGTTTATCGGAATAGTGATCGGTATTCATTTCCTGGCCAGGCTGTTCGAAAAACTGTTGCAGGCAATTTCTCTTAATCTGGCAAACCGTTTACTGGGTGTTGTATTCAGTATGCTGAAATATGCTTTTATAATCAGTGCCGTTCTTGTTGTGATCAACGGGATAAACCGGAGAACAAGGTTTATCCCCCGGGAACAGATCGATCAGTCGATCCTGTACAGACCCCTTTCCATGCTGGCCCCATTGCTTTTCCCCTATCTTCATTTTGATTTTACCCATCCGCTCGATGTTCCCGACGAACCTGATGAAGAGATCATTGTATGATTTTTTGTCTCCTATGTTAATCTGCAAATGTTATCTTTGCAGAAATTTTCTTTTGGATGAATTTTGTTGAAGACCTGAAATGGAGAGGCATGATACACGATATTATGCCCGGAACCGAAGAGCAGTTGCAAAAAGAAATGACAACTGCCTATATAGGATTTGACCCGACGGCCGATTCCCTGCATGTGGGAAGTTTTGCGCAGATCATGTTGTTGAAAAGATTTCAGCTTGCCGGACATAAACCGATCGTACTGGTAGGAGGGGCAACCGGAATGATCGGAGATCCTACGGACAGAGTAACGGAAAGAAATCTCCTGGATGAAAATACCATTGACAGTAATCTGAAAGGAATAAAAGCCCAGCTTCAGAGATTCATAGATTTTGACAGCAATTCACCGAATGCAGCCGAGATGGTGAACAATTACGAATGGATGAAAGACTACCGGTTTCTGGAATTCATCCGCGACATCGGGAAACACATCACGGTGAATTATATGATCGCCAAAGACAGTGTGAAAAAACGGATCGGTTCTGAATCAAACCATGGAATGTCATTCACTGAATTTTCCTATCAGTTGGTCCAGGGATATGATTTTCTCTGGCTTAACCGGAACAAAAACTGCAAACTGCAAATGGGAGGTTCCGACCAATGGGGTAACATAACTACCGGAACTGAGCTGATCAGGCGTAAAACCGGAAACGAAGCATTCGCGCTTACCATACCTCTTGTCACAAAATCGGACGGAGGCAAATTCGGCAAGACCGAATCAGGAAATATCTGGCTGGACGCCAGGCGTACTTCACCCTATGAATTTTACCAGTTCTGGTTAAACGCCTCGGATGAAGACGCAGAAAAATACATTAAAATTTTCACTCTCCTGGGAAAAGAAGAAACGGAGACACTGATCCGTGAACATCAGAAAGAGCCTCACATGAGGACGCTGCAAAAAAGACTGGCCGAAGAAATCACGGTGATGGCCCATTCGCGGGATGAATTCCGGTATGCCGCAGAAGCTTCCCAGATACTTTTTGGTAAAGGAACGACAGAAAGCCTGTCCCGCCTTGATGAACGGACTTTCCTTTCTGTTTTTAACGGTGTGCCGCAATATTCCGTAGCAAGATCAGTTCTCGAAAAAGGATCGAAAGTGATCGACCTGCTTGTTGAAAAAACAGAGATATTTCCCTCAAAGGGTGAACTGAGGCGACTGATCAAAGGGGGCGGACTTAGCCTGAATAAGGTGAAGATAGAGGCTGAAGAAACGG
This sequence comes from Bacteroidales bacterium, assembly GCA_050049665.1. Lineage (GTDB taxonomy): Bacteria > Bacteroidota > Bacteroidia > Bacteroidales > UBA10428 > UBA10428. Next base: position 2,070 of record JASFVU010000028.1, read on the forward strand.
AAATAACCCAAAATAACCTGCTCAATAATAAATATTTGTTGATACAAAAAGGAAAGAAAAATTACTTTGTCATTACAGCTAAATAAATCATAATTATGGTAGAAAAATCAAAAAATCAGGGATTTGTGTATGACGCATTTGATCTGATAAAATTTGCCTGGGACAAAAAATGGATCCTGATAGGCCTTTCTTTTATCGCATTCATCGCTTCCATTATCGTCTCATTGGTCATTACTCCCAAATTCATGTCAAAGGTTACACTTTTCCCTGCGGCTTCGGTTTCTGTCTCAAAAAACCTTGTGGAAACCTCCGTAATTACTTCTGATACGAAAGATATTTTAACCTTCGGAGAAGATGAAGAAGCCGAAAGGCTGTTGCAGATACTAAAATCCGACCAGATCAAGAATCACATCATTGGTAAGTTCAATCTTCTGGAACATTATGAAATCGATACTGCCAGCAAGTACAAGAATACCATCCTTTACAATAAGTTTGACGGCAATGTAAGCTTTCGCAGAACCGAATTCCTGTCCATTGAAATATCCGTGCTGGATGAAGATCCGCAGATGGCGGCTGACATTGCAAACGGTATTGCTGCTTACATCGATTCCGTGTATTTCAATATCAAAAAAGCAAGGGCCCGGGAAGCATATTCCATTGTAGAAAGAGAGTACAATTCTTCCAAAATGCTGATCGAACAGCTGACAGACTCCCTCAACAAAATACGTTCTTACGGGATCCATGACTACGAATCGATGGCCGAAGCATTGAACCTTGCCTATGGCGAAGCCGTTGCCTCCGGCAATAACCGGGCCATCGACGCCATTCAAAACAAGATGGATATCATGGCAAAATACGGCGGTATTTATGTCGAACTTTCGGATAAGCTGGATTGGGAAATTGAACGCTTCAGCCTGCTGAAATCAAAAATCGCTGCCGCAAAAGTAAACCTAGAATCCACCATGACCAATGTGTTTATCGTAGATTATGCCAACAAATCGGAAAGAAAGGCCACCCCGCACCGGTCAATGATCGTCATCGTTTCAACCCTGACAACTTTTGCCCTGGCTTTACTCCTGTTGCTTGTGATAGACAATGTAAAAGCCCGCTTTTAAAGCATGCTCAGGTTCAAAGACTATAAAAATTATCCCTGGCTGGTCGTACTTATTTTGCTTTATATAGTGGCAAACATGGTACTGACTTACAAGGAATTTTATTACCTGAACCTGCTCCCTGTCGTACTGTTCTTCATCATCATCGCACTGACAAGGCTTGATATTCTTTATTTCATCATCATCTTTCTTACTCCTTTGTCCATTCCTCTTATTGAGTATATCCCTTCTTCTCCCATAGACTTTGCGATCCCCACGGAGCCGCTGCTTTTCGGGGTAATGCTCATTGTCCTTTTCAAGGTGGTAAAAGAGGGTTCCCTGGACAAAAGGATAGTGAATCATCCGGTAACCTATGCCATCCTTTTGTATCTTTTCTGGATCTTCGTTACTTCCATTACCAGTTCAATACCCCTGGTGTCATTTAAATTTTTGCTTGCCAAGGTATGGTTCATAGTCACTTTTTATCTGCTGGCAATTTATGTTTTCAGGAAAACCGAAAACATTTCGACTTTTATCCTGTGTTATGCTTTGCCAATGGTCTTTGTCGTTTTCTATGCAATCAACAGGCATTTGTTCTACGGTCTGTTCGATAAACAGGCTTCCCATTCCGTAATGGAGCCGTTCTTCCGTGATCATACCTCCTACGGTGCCATTCTGGCCATGCTGTTCTTTGGTGTTCTCGGAAATCTGGTCAGGCAGGGAAAGAATATTCTGTTTAAAATTATATTAGGGTTTGTTCTTATCTCCGTCGTTGCCGGCCTGATATTGTCATATACCCGTGCTGCCTGGATCAGTGTATTCTTTTCATTTGGTATTTTGATCGTCACTCTGCTGAAAATCAAATTCAGGTATTTATTTGTTGCAGGCATTCTGGTAATCGGATTTTTTCTGGGTCAGCGGACCGAGATCATGCACAAACTCGAAAAAAACAAACAGGATTCATCCGCCGATCTTTCCGAACATGTCCAGTCCATTTCAAATATTACCACCGACGATTCCAACCTGGAAAGACTGAACCGGTGGGATGCCGCATTCAGAATGTTTAAAGAACGGCCTGTTTTCGGCTGGGGACCCGGAACCTACACGTTCAAGTATGCCCCGTTCCAGTTTTCCCAGAAAAAAACCCTCGTCAGTACGAATTTCGGGGACATGGGAAACGCTCACAGTGAATACATCGGCCCTCTTTCCGAATCAGGGATCTTTGGATTAGTGTCCTTTGTCCTGATCGTGATAACCGGTCTTATCACTGGATTCAGGGTATACCATCAGGTCCGTGATAAAAAACTGAAACAAATTGTGCTGGCTTATATCCTTGCATTTATTACCTACCTGGTACACGGATCACTGAATAATTTTCTGGACACGGACAAAGCTTCAGCTCTGTTTTGGGGATTTATCGCCGTGTTTGTCTCACTTGACATTTATTACACACGATCGGAAAAAAACAGGGAAATTCAGGCAAACCAATAGGGAGGTGAGACTTTAGGTTATTCGCTTTTGGCTCGTTGGCTTATTGGTGCTGGTTGCTTGGTACTTGGTGCTGGATAAGTTTGATTGAGAAAAACTCACCTCATCATCTCATCAACTAACCACCTTATCAGTCATTCAGATGATGAATCGGTAAACTGGTGAACTAAATGAAATATGCGATTAGCCTATCAGGATCTTCATTTCACCGGTTAATCGATTCATCAGTTAATCATCTTTATCAGAACAATTCTATTCCCAGTATTGAAATATCATCAAATATCGCTGTGGTATCCTCAAGGATCTTTTGCCGTTTGATGATGTTCTCAATGTTTTCATCTATCGACTCCTCATTGCTCATACAAGCCTCAATTTCCGAAGTTTCAGTAGACACTCCCCTTCCGTCCATCAACTCAACAAGTCCGTCGGTATAACAGAGTATTTTAGCAGGCTCTTCGATCAGGACCGATCCTTTTCGGATCAACGGAATTTCATCCAGCATGCCTATGCCCACACATCCTTTGTCCAGAAAGATCAGGCTTTTCTCTTTTATCTTGTATAAAATAGGCTGGTTATGCCCTGCGTTGATGTATTCCAGTTCCCTTGTCTTGAAATTAAACTTGCCGATGAACAGGGTGATAAACTTTTCCCCGTTGGCAGCATGCAAAACACGTTCATTCAATTTCTCAATAAGGGCAAGCAATGATATCTCATGAGTGAACAACGCCCTGAGGTTAGCCTGAAAATTCGACATCAGCAGAGCTGCCGACATGCCTTTCCCCGAAACGTCGGAAATACAAAAACCTATCTCGTTTTTGCTGAGTTCCAGGTAGTCATAGTAATCACCCCCCACTTCCAAATGAGGATGATAGAAGGCTGTCATGCGGATCTTATCATTGTTTGGTAAAGCAAAGGTATGCGGTATCAGCATGTTCTGCATTTTCGAAGCCAGTTCCAGCTCCTTTTTCATCGCCTCCTGCTTTAGGCTCTCATTGAACAGTCTGATGTTCTCGATGGCTACGATGATAATGTTCGAAAGAGTCTGTACGAAATTCAGATGCTTGATGGTGGGGCTGATGCCTTCTCCTTCCTCGTCAATATCCCCGATAATGACAAATGCTATATGTTTCCCGTTATGAATGACAGGAATGACGATGTCGTAATTTGACAATGCGGAAGATTGCGAGGTTGACTGAGCGGACGAGACAAAAGAAATTTCGTCGTATTGCATCAGTTCTTTCTCAACATCGATGAATTTCTGATTTTCATCCGTTATACCGGAACTTAAAATACACTTCCATTCATCATCCAGTTTATAAAGGATCAGCTTCCCAATGCTCAGGTCCTCCTTCAAAATGCTCTCATAACGTGATAAAAGTTCTTCCTGTGTCAGATTTTCATTGATCGCCTGAGTTATATTCAATAACGAACGAAGCTTGAAAGTTGTTAATTTAAATCGTTTTATAGAAGCCTTATCACCCATACATGATTCTCTAAGAGTAAGTAAAATAATAAATTATTCTTTAACTCTTTCTGAATACGAATTTGTTCTTGTGTCTACTTTGATTTTTTCTCCCTGCTCTAAAAAAAGAGGGACATTGATGGTTGCACCAGTCTCAAGAGTTGCCTGTTTTAACGCTGTTGAGGATGCAGTATCCCCTCTTAAACCCGGTTCGGTATAGGTTATCTCAAGGACTACAAATGGCGGTAATTCACAGGATAAAGGCTCATCCGTATCGGCATGATAAACAATTTCCACTTCCTGTCCTTCTTTTAAAAGTCCCGGAGCATTGACCATGTCTTCCTGAATACTCAACTGCTCAAACGTTTCGGTATGCATAAAATGATAACCGACATCATCTTTATACAAAAACTGATACACCCGCCTCTCCACACGTTGTGTATTTATTTTATGTCCTGCGGAAAATGTATTGTCAATCACTTTCCCTGTCTTGACATTTTTCAGTTTGGTTCTTACAAAAGCCGGTCCCTTCCCGGGTTTTACATGCTGAAAATCTACAATTGTATACAAATCCCCATTGAATTCAATGCATAACCCGTTTCTAATATCTGCAGTAGTTGCCATCCTAATTTTATTTAAGTAACGGCACAAAAATAAGGGAAATCAATGAATTAATTTCCCCGGAAATTGATATTTTATCCTCAGAATTATATCCGACGCAAGTCTGAGGACAGATTTTTGAACTTTGTCAGATCGCATTTCAGTGATCCCACGATCATATCAAATTTTACGCGTATCGGTACCATATTCTCATCAGCACTTATCCAGACCGTCATATCATCCTCGCTGTTAAATATTCTGCCTGTTTCAACTACCGGATCAAACCGGTGGCACTTGTATTTGCCGAGTTTTGTCTTAACAGTCTCAATTCCTTTATAGCGTAAAGGGAACGGGAATATTTCATCACCAAAAAACGTGGTAATCGGAATGACATCCCCGTTTTTCAACGTATCAAGGTTCTTTTTCCGAAGGTAATAAAGAGACGAGACAACATCCAGTATGTCGGGAGGAACATCGTATTCCCCGCTTTTCCGACTCACCAGTTTCCCTTCGCTGTGGGAAAAATAAACCTCATTATAGAATTTGTAACCTCCTTCGCTGATGTTCCTGACCGCTTTGTAAGGCAGACAGGTTCCCGTGTCGAAATAGCTTTCGTAAATGTCTTCCACCCTGAATAATTTATCCGTAATACCGGCCGATTTTGCATGCATACGGGCATGATATACCTTTTTATCCTGATAGTCGACCAGGTTCAACGACATTTTTGCATCACCTCCATGAATCAGGCCATATTTCAGTGTGTATTCAAGTTCTTCTCCCTCTTTAAAAGTACTGAACCTTCCTTCATTTTGGTTTTTATCCCGATTGTTGTTCCCCGGATCAAATCCGAGTAATATACCGGTCAATAAAATATAAACAAACCATTTCATGTTAATGGATTTTTGTTTGGTTATATAACAATTCAAGAATTGTGCCTATTTTTTCCCGGGAAGGGGAACGATCTTCTTTCCGGGTTTCGTTGTAATAAAATCTTTCAGGTAGAAAGGTTCAAAATAGGCAAGATCGGCAAATTCTCCGGCCTTGTATTTTGCATAAGCAACAGGGGCCAAGTCTGCTGATGAAGGCGTAAACTCACTGATAAAAAAGGCGTTTTCGTGACTGATCAATTCCGATACTTTTCCCGAGCCGGATCCGAAAAAATAAATACTGTGTTTCGAAAGCAACTGATCAAACGTGTTTTCTGTAATGATCTGTGCCGTTGTATCCTTAACTATTTTGTTTTCAGCTGTAAACAATGCCATATACACCTCCATGCGGCGGGCATCGAGCATGGGAGAAAACAGAGCATTGCCAGGTATATCCGCTTTTTCGGATTTCAGTTTTTCAATGAGTGCGAGACTCATGGCTTCCAGGGTCGGAACAGGTATCAGGGGAATGTCAAATCCGTAACATAACCCTTTTGCAACCGATACACCTATACGTAAACCTGTATAGGATCCCGGTCCCATGCTTACTGCAATGGCATCCGGTGACTTTCCCTCCAATCCATTTTCCTTCAGCAGATCGTGAATAAAAACCGACAGAACACTGGCGTGGGATTTTTCTTTATCCGTTTCTTTCAATGCAATGACCCGGTCATCCTGTGACAAAGAAACCGAACAAATTTCCGTAGCCGTTTCGATATTTAAAATTACAGGCATAAAGGGCAAAAATACGAATTCGGTTGAAGAAAAAACCGGAATATCTGGTAACGATACTGTAAATTTGCACAAACCAACAACGCTCGTTCCACTTGACTCCGGTAACTAATAAAACATACCTTGAAGGAATAGGCTCTGTGAATCTGAAAAAAAGTGCCAGAGCAAAATACATCCGGCTGAAAATAGATCCTGAAAAAGGGATATCCGTAGTCGTCCCGCAAAATATTCCCGAAGCTGCAGCCATCCGTTTTGTCAGGCAAAAAAGGGCCTGGATCGAGAAAACGATGCAAAAACATGCATCATTAAAAAAACAGCATACGTTGTTCACCGAATCCACGGAATTTCATACACGCTCCCACAGGTTAAGGCTGTTAAAACACCCGAAAAAAACGATCAAATCAATGGTTTCGGGAAATGAAATTGTGGTCTGGTATCCTGATTTTGCAGAAGCAGGAGACAGCAGGATCCAGGCATTCATTCGAAATACCATTCAGGAAACCTGGCGGCTTGAAGCAAAAAAATACCTGCCCCTAAGGGTTAGGGAACTGGCAAATCAATTTGGGTTCACCTACAATAAAGTCAGTATAAAAAAAGCCAAAACAAGATGGGGAAGTTGCTCGGCAAAAAACAACATCAACCTGAACATTCAGCTGATGCGACTACCTGATCCCCTCATTGATTATGTTATTCTCCATGAATTAATGCATACCAGAGAAAAGAATCATCAGCGTTCTTTCTGGAACAAGCTTGAACAAATCCTGCCCGGAGCCCGTCAACTGGATAAACGATTAAATTCATACAATTTATCCATCTGGTAACCATTTAAATCCGTTCTTTATCATTATTTTTTTCATAAATTATTTGAATTTCAATAAGATTGAGGCATTTTGGCAATGTTTTTGTATTATTGCAGGCTGATTACTCGTTTGTTAACATTCATGATATGATTTCCTGATGGTAAAAGGCTTTGCTATTGTCGGTCTGGTTTTAATGGGAACTTGTCTCTTCGGACAAAGTTCAAAACAATACATGAAAGCTGCCGAACAGTATATCGAAAACGGATACTATCAGGAAGCTGTTAATCAATACACAAAGGCCCTAGAACTCGATCCGCAGAACGGACAAGCTTATGAAGACAGGGGAAAAGTGCTGGAGCATCTCGGCAAATTAAAAGAAGCATCGGGTGATTTCAGGAGTGCAGCGGTCTTTAACATAAATTCCGCAGAAAATTATTACCATTCGGCTCAGTTGCTTAACGACCTAGAAGATTATAAACAGGCATTGATAAACATCCGCCATGCCCTGTCTCAAAAGCAAAAATTCCAGGAAGCCTATATTCTTCAGTGTGAAATATACCTTACTGTCAATGACCCGGCAAATGCCCTGAAAGCAGCTGAAAATGCCATTGACGTTAAAAATACTTCCTATGCCTGTTATCTGAGGGGTAAAGCGAATGTTCTTCTGGACCATACGCAGGAAGCCGAGCAGGATTTTGAAAAAGCTATCATCAAGGATAAACTCCATCTGGATGCCTATATGGCATTGGCTGAATTGCAACTGAACACCGGAAAGATCCGATATGCTATTGAAAACAGCTCGTACATAATTAAAACCGATAAGGAAAATGCTCATGCTTACCTGATCCGCAGCCAGTGTTACGACCGGTTAAAGGACCAGGAAAAGTCCATTTCGGATATTTCAAAAGCCATCGTTCTTGATTCCGCTAATATCGATTATTACATTATCCGGGGGAAATATTATGCCGGGTTTGCCCAATACCAGAATGCCATAAACGATTTTACCATCGCCCTTGACCAGGACATGACACGTGTAGATGCTCTTTACGGCAGAGCAGAAGCCTATGAAAAAATAGGTAACAAGCCCGGATCTGTATCCGACTATTCCCTGTTACTCAATTTTTCGGCAGATATTGAACCTGATCTGGCAGCAGCCGTAAAAAACAAATTGTTTGAACTTAACAAAGAATCCGTCAAACCCAGGATTACTTTGTCAGACCCTGTGCCGAATTCAAATTTCCAGGTGCCTGTCCCAAACGACAAAGATTACATTGATCTATCTGCCATTGTGGAAGACAATAGTAAGATCAGGTTCCTGAAAATAAATAATGATACGCTTCTCAATGATCCTGAAGGAAAACGTGAGAAAGAATTTACCACCCGGATTGAAACGGATAACCTGGAATTTATAACTGTTTCTGCTACGGATATCTATGACAATTCTGCAACCGTAAGCTATGCGATTGAAAGGATTGAGACCCATAGTCCGCAGATCTTTTTACGAAATCCGTATGTGGGTGATGACGGTACGATCACGGTTAAACCGGATGATTATTATTTGTATCTGGATGGACAGATCGAGGATGAAAGTCCGATATCTTCTATAAAAATTGAAGATGTGAATGCCAGCTATGCCCCCGGTGATATAAATCCCAGATTTACTGCCACACTTGATATCAGACAAAAAAACCGGATCAAGATCATCGCTACCGACAAGTATGGCAATGTAAATGAACAGGAATACTTATTCAGATTGGATGGCAGGATCCTGAATGAGAACAGTCCTATGGGTAAAACATGGGTGGTATTGATTGAAAATTCCGACTACAAAGAATTCCCTAACCTGAAATCCCCCGGCAGGGATATTCTTTTAATGCAGCAGGCTCTAAACAGGTACAATATCAACAAGGTTATTGTCAAACGAAACCTGACCAAACGTGAACTGGAGAGGTTTTTTGCCATTGATCTGCGGGACCTGATCAGGGC
>JASFVU010000431.1:0-3583 GCA_050049665.1 Bacteroidales bacterium
TTGTTTTTGAGATTAAACGAAACTAATCTAAAATTATTATCAATTATGCAGGATGTTTCTCAGCCTTGTTGCTAACGGTAAATTGTATGAGTAGTGGCAGATTGCGTGTCATTTACCTGTCAAACCGCTAAGCAGATTGAGCGGGCTACAAACCTTGAAATTTACCACATCGCCTGCCATTACTTATACAAAGTGTTACCGCCTGTGCTTTTTTTAAGGTCTACATTCCAATATTCTAATTTAAATCAAATATTTCTTTAATATTTTTATTTTTTAAAACAGATTCAATAATACTTCCTTTGTCAAAATCCTCAACAAAAGGACAATCCAAATACAATGAGGAATACTCTTTATCTAATATTTCATTAAATTGAGCCGCCTTTCTCTTAGATAATTGGTATATTCTTCTCTTGTGAGAAACATTAAATTGAAGGTTATGTGGATTAACCCAACCTAATTCTATAAAGCCTTTTGTTTTTTTATAACAACGACAAGTGTTTTGTTTATTTATTAATCCGCAATTACTATTCATAAAACTATGCAGATTTTTTCGGGCTCTTGTTAAACATTGCCTAAAATTATCATAACTCATTTCAAGCATCTGTGCCGATAGTTTATAGTCAGTCTGAAAAATTTCGGCAAGTATATATATAATCCGTTCTTTCCGGTTTAAACACAGTAACATACCAGATATACATCCTATTTTTGCATCTTCAATAAATTCAGCTTTTTCAATTTGCTCTATTTCCGATAAATTATCATCAGGAATATTTCTCAAGGCATCTGCATAATCGTTGAAGCTAGTAATTGCATACTCCATTGGAGATTTTTTCATGTCAAGAAAATGGTTGGCTGTAATTCGGTAAAGCCATGTCTTAAAATTACTCTCAAACTTAAATTTCGATAGGTTTGTTATTGCTTTTATCAAAACCTCCTGTGTTATATCTTCTGCGTCCTTTCGATTTAAAACCATCTTCCAAGCAATATTGTAAATATATGCCCGGTACTTTATAATCAGTTTTTCTAATGCGGTTTTATCTCCCGACAGAGACTTTTGAATTAAATCCTTCTCGTTCATTTATTATTATTGCAGATTTATATTTTCCGATACAATTTTACTGTAAAATGGGGTTTAAGAAATATGAACCTATTATAATGGTAAACGTGCTAATGGTACCATTTATAATTTCCACTACTAAAAGTTTATTAGGGTAAGTTGACTGAATCCACATATTCCAAAATCTTGGGTAAACTCTTACAGTAGTAAATAAAACTGAAATGATTATTGCTGTTTTGAAGGGCAAGAAAGGCAAATAATCCTTAAAGAAAAGATATCCGAATGTCAATATAAACACCTCTGCCTGAGTGCCCAGAAACATCGACAGTAAATATCTTTTCTTGTTTTCCCAAATCCGATATCCCGGTAATTTCTTATTTTCAGCTTCTTTATACATTCTTGCTACAAATGGGTTTTGATATAAAACCCCTACAATAATAAAGTGAATGACTCCGATTAATAAACCTAAAATTAATGATGTACTTAAAATATTCATTTTTTATAATTTTTAATTAATAATATACTTTAGACTCCTTTAAAGTTTATTTGTGACAAAATGTATGTATTTTTGCATTGGCGGTAACGTTGAGTGTATGGTATCGTAAGGGATTGCGGGCTTCAAACCTATCAAGTTACCATCTAAAATTGATGCGGGTGATACCGCTCGAAAACCTCTGAAACCCTTATGCACTATACACATTGTTAGTGGCTGGCATTAATTATCTAATAAATTCTTTATCATATGATATGCGTCAACATATCCAGAATCTAGTTTTGTTGCATGTTTTTCTTTCCAAGCAATCGTAAAACCGAATTTTTGATATAAAGCACATGCACTTTTATTTTCCGAATCGACACTTAATTGAATTTCCTCTAATCCTTTCATATTCTTTACCATGGTTAAAGCTTTTTCAAATAGTGTTTTTCCAATCCCATTTCCTCTATATTCATGTTTTACAAACATACCATGCAAATCTGCTTTATGAAATCTTTTAAGCCTTTTATCTCTGGTTATAGAGATAATTCCAATTAAGTCAGGGTCAAAAGCACCAAGAATAATATCTCCATTTTCAATAGACGCTTTTTTAATCCTTTCTTTAACTTTTATTGCATAATCAGGTGAATCTTCATTTATTGATGCGACAAAGGATTCAGGATTAGCTTTTAGTCCAATCTGTTTAAGTTTAAGAAAAGCGTCAGTGTCTTTTTCCATTAATTCTCTAAATATCATATTGTATTTACATTTTTATCTAAACTATAAATGTCTTATAAACTTTTATTCTCTAACTAAATCAAGATATACTAATTATCTATCAATTGTTTATGTGTTTCCATCTCACTCTTTCATTTATGTAATTATTTTTTAATCTATTTTGATATTTGCTTACAAGCTTACAGTTGGTTACTGTCGTTTGCTTGCCACTAACGTTCCTCAAATATGAGTAGGCTGGGATTTCGAAGCCAACTCGCTATCAAACCGTTACAGTTTTTGTTACTTGTAATCATTCTCAAATTTAGCACTTTTGCCCAGCTTACTTATATTTGATGCTGTGCTCTGGCCATTTTTAACAAATTCAACTTATTCTATAATGAGTTCTGAGGCAGTGGATAATCTCGAATCTAATACTGATATTTTGCCATTATTGGTATTAATATCTATAAGTAACCATCCAATTTTTACTGTATCATTTATACTTAATTTAATCCCAACATAATAATCGGAAGATATACTTGAAAGAACTGTCCAATTTTCGTCCCAATTTCCATTACTTACATGGATATGTAATATTGTTGGAGCAAAGTCAGTCCACATTGAATTAGTATTGTCATTTTTTCTAATTGTATCATTAGCCTCTAGGAACAAAAGATCTGCTTGATTTTGGTAAAGTAATTTATTACTCTCAAACGGCAAAATTGAACCTGTTACAAATTCAGCATGAGATGGCCCAGAAAGTCTCCGTAAATCGTTATAAATAATAGCAAAATCAGTCTTATTGTCATTATTGATATCAATCGAATCATTTAGTGGGATTTCTATTAGCCCGATATTCGCATTATTTGCTGCATAATCATTTTCTTTATCACAGGAACTCAAAATCACAAATGATAATAATACCAAATAAATTTGTTTCATATTATGGATTTTAAATTTATCATTAATTAAGAAGATACCTTTATTGTCTGAATGGTTGCGTGTTCTCATGGCTTGGGCACAACGGCCATGTGTATGGTGCGTATCCCGAAGGGTATGCACTATACACTTTGTTGTATGCCGTTTTTTTTTATTTTCTATCTGCACTATTTTATTTCTTATTCGTAATTCACCGAATATTTTACCTGGACAAAATCATTAGTAAAAGCACATGCTTTAGCCTTTTCAAGTTTAATGTCTTTAAATGTTTTTCCAAACAAAGGAATTCCTTCTCCCAGTAATACAGGAACTTTGGTTATGATTATTTCATCAATCAATTGAAGATTAACAAACGACTGAATAGTTTTCCCTCCATCTATATAGGCATGTTTGAA
>JASFVU010000140.1:0-6894 GCA_050049665.1 Bacteroidales bacterium
TACAGAAACAAAAACAGAACAAATTATACAACCACATGTAAGTCAGAAACTTGAAGATGCCAATATATTGCTTGTGGAAGACAATTCCATCAACCAGAAGATCGTATTGTTAAGTCTGAAAAACAAGGTTAAAAATATTGAAGTTGCCAATAACGGAAAAGAAGCACTGGATAAATTCGGCACCACAAAATATGACCTGATCTTAATGGATATTCAGATGCCGGTTATGAACGGCATCGTTGCCACAAAAAAAATCCGTGAGCTTGAATCAAGTACAAATACCCACACACCCATTATTGCCATTACGGCAAATGCTTTATCGGGTGATAAAGAATCCTGCCTTGCCGCCGGAATGAACGAATACATTTCAAAACCCTTCGAAGTAGAGAGCCTCCTGAAAAAGATGCAAAACCTGCTAACGGCAAAGGAAGCAAAATAACCCGCCTTGTAGCAGCCCGCAACTTACTCCCGATATAAACCGGGATCAATGTTACACTTTTGAATCCTGCGAGCGCACCCGCCCGAACGTGCCGTCCGGTAAGGGCAGGGCATCGGAGAACAGATCACGCTTCAAGCAAGAGAACTCCTTCTTCGGAGTATATCTACGAAGGAGAAGCAGAAACCGGGAATGATTTCCCGATCTTAATTCCCAGAACCAATATGTCGTCTACCTGATCAAGTGATCCTTTCCAGTCAAGAATGCTCCTTTTCAAAAATTCCCTCTGCCGCCTCATTGGCAATTGATGAAGTGCCAGAAGCAAATGCCGGAACCTTCTGTACTTATATTTCTTCCCTTCAGGGCCACCGAACTGATCAGCAAAACCATCGGTAAAAATGTACATCACATCTCCTTCTGCGAGTGGTATAACATGATTGCTGAATGATCTGTCGTGCCCTTCATCGTTCACTCCTACGGAAAAACGATCTCCCTTTATTTCGGTTATTGTATTATCACGTACCAGATATAACGGGTTGAAAGCCCCTGCAAATTCCAGCACTTTCATTTCATGATCAATGGCACAAAAAGCCACATCCATGCCGTCACGTAGCACAACATTATCAACATCGCTGAATACCGACTCAAATCCCCTGCTCAAACTATTCAATATTTCGGCCGGTTGTTTCTTCTTTTCCGTTTCCGTAATGCGCCGGAATAATTCGAAACCTATCACAGACATAAAAGCACCCGGCACTCCATGTCCTGTACAATCAACTGCTGCAAAATAGATTCTGTCGCCAACTTCATTTATCCAGTAAAAATCTCCACTGACAATATCTTTCGGAAGATGTAATATAAATGAATCGGGAAACAACTGGCTGAAAAGTCTTTGTGAAGGCATCAATGCCATTTGTATTCTTTTGGCATAATTAATACTATCGGTAATGTTCTTATTCTTCACTGATAATTCTTCCTTCTGCATTTCTATTTTTTTCCCGATGTGTTCTCTCTCCCTGTATTCTTTATTTATTTTTCTTAATTGTCTTGTTTTAAAGTAAACGGAAAAATAAAACAGGACAAAGATAAACACCATGTATATTACAATAGCTATCCTTGATTTCCAGATAGGAGCTTTGATCTGAACGATCAACTCGCGGGGAACAGGGTTCCAGACATTATCACTGTTTGAACCCATGATCTTCAGAGAATAGATGCCTGTCCTCGGTCCGTAAAATTCAATGTGATTCCTGTTCCCTAAAAATTGCCATTTGTCATTTTTCCCATTCCGTTCAAAAGAATATCTGTACTTATTCTTATCCGGATTCCAAAAATCAAGAGCGGTAAAATTGATCCTTATGTTTCGAAATTCCGGGTCAACAATCAAGGAATCCGCTCCGATCAAACAGTAAGTCGACGTCTCTTTCTTTCCTCTCAGAATTGCATTGGTGAATTCTATACACGGAATTCGATCATTTTTTATCAATTGCACCGGTCTGAATGTAACAAAACGATCTCTTCCGAAAAACAGGATCTCACCATCATCCGCTTTTGCGGCACCCCTGACAGAAAAGACAGACTGATCAAGTCCATCATACTTGTCAAGATATTTTATGTTATCCCCTGTCTTATTAATCGATATGATATTGCCACTGGTTGATAACCATATAGTTCTTTCATTGTCTTCAATCAGGGAATTAACACAGGTGTTGATCGTGGCTGAATCAATCTTGAAAGGAGAAACAACGTGCTTTAATACGTTGTATTCATACAACCCTTCGGAACTGCCAAGAAGAACTTTGTCATTTTGCAGATCCATTATGGCATGGATCTCCGGTATTTTATTGCTTGCGGAGTCTGATAAGTGAATAGAAGTGATGTCCCGGTTCTCAAGATCCAATTGCATTACCCGGTTTGATTGCAGGAAATAGATGTATTTACCTGCTCTTAAAATATCAAAACAAGGGTCGGGTAAAGAGATCTCCAGCGGATCGGATTGATCTTCTTCATTTTCCGTATTATTCTCCAAAAGCAATACTTTGTCCTTCTGAGAGACCCACATGATATCCCGACTTTCTTCCCTGACCGTATAAACTTCCTCCCCTGTCCGGCGGAATTCAGGTCTGACAGTATTCCTTGTATAAACATCATTATCCGGAACCGCATATTCTGTCAGCCCTTTATCGGAACAAACATATATGTTCCCGGATCTACTTCCTGCCAGGGAATTAATTTTTGAACTGTTCCGGAAAGTGAATAAGACGGCCTTTGAAGGATCTGTCGCCTTTGTATCCAAAATTAAAACAGTGCCGGAATTGAACCCCAGCCACAACTTGCCATTGGAATCATACACCGCTGATGTAATGATCTCATTAACCGTTTTTTTATAAAAATCCGATACCCTGAAATGCTTCAGAACCTTACCGTGATGATTGAACCGTAACAATCCTTTTGTCGTTCCAAGCCAATATACTCCCGATCTGTCCCTGATACCGGATGACGCCATGTGTTCCGGGATCATGGGTATATTGTATGTAACCGAAGACAAAATTGCCGGACGTATGAAATTAAATAAAAAAACACCTCGGGAGGTGAAAATTTCCAGGGTAGTATCGCTATTCTGTTCAAGCGAAAGAATATTATTTCTATCCATAATGTGATCCGGCAGGGAAAGTTTTGAAAGTTCCCGACCAGAACCGGTTTGCCATATATTGCTGCGTGTATATATCCATATTTTCTTATGGATACCATATACCAGACCTTTAATTCCACCATCAACTCTGAACTGGCCTGAAAATGAAGGGAATAATTCTGCAAGAGAATCGTGTTCAATACTGTAACAGTATACCTTTTCTCCACTTGCAAGAAGTATATCCTGATCTTCGGCATCAATGGAATACTCTCTGACATAGTCAGGCATCATGGAATTGTATTCAATCGGATAACGTTCAATATACCCGGATGCAATATCTGTTATACCAAAGAAATGGGAACTGAGAAAAAAAATACGATTTTCAGTGGTATCGATCACAAAATCGTATACCGGTGAAAAAGAAGAAAACAGGAAAGTATCCGTATACTGATTAAAAAAAGCAAATGAATTCTCCGAAAGTGCAAGCTTAAACAATCCTCCTCCTGTTGCACACCAGATATTGTTCCCCTTATCCTGCTGAATTTTGTATATGTGATCATTCGGGATAGCACGTGGATCTTCAATGTCGGCTATGTACCTTTTAAAGGTATAGCCGTCATATCTGTTCAAACCATCGGCTGTGCCGACCCAGAGAAATCCTTTTTTGTCGGCATACAGGCTTGTGATCTCATTATGGGACAAGCCCTGATTAATCGTGTACCATTCCGTAGGATCATAATTCTGAGCCCAAATGCAATGAGAAATAAAAAGAAAAAATACAAACAGGTACCTGATTCTCATGAGTTGTTTAACCGAGATATATCTATTAAAATTAGTTAACTAATTGATAAGAAACAATGTGTGAACAGGGAATTATTAAAATCAGAAAAAAAGGGCGGCAATATTGCCGCCCTTTGAACTATCCATTCTTATTCATTATTTTTCAAAGCCATAAACCGCAATATCCCCTAACTCTTCTTCGATGCGAAGTAACTGGTTATATTTTGCCATCCTGTCGGAACGGCTCAAAGAACCGGTTTTGATCTGACCGGAATTTGTGGCAACAGCTATATCGGCTATTGTAGCATCTTCAGTCTCGCCTGAACGATGAGAGGTTACCGTTGTATATCCTGCCCGATGTGCCATCTCAATAGCATCAAGGGTTTCTGTCAGCGTACCAATCTGATTTACTTTTATTAAGATTGAATTCGCACAACCCATATCAATTCCTTTTTTCAGGAATTCAACATTCGTAACGAATATGTCATCTCCCACCAACTGACACTTATTCCCAATTTTATCCGTAAGGACCTTCCAGCCATCCCAATCATTTTCATCCATACCGTCTTCTAAGGAATCAATTGGGTATTTACCAATGAGCCCGGCCAAATAATCAGCCTGTTCTTCAGAAGTTCTTACGGCTCCTTTATCGCCTTCAAATTTTGCATAATTGTATTTTCCCTTTTCATAAAATTCCGAGGCAGCACAATCGAGTGCAATACTTACCTGCCCTCCTTCCGATTTTCTTCCCGGTTTATACCCTGCTTCATGAATCGCTTTAATGATCGAATCAAGGGCATCCTCAGTGCCATTAAGAGTAGGTGCAAATCCTCCTTCATCACCAACTGCCGTACTCAGTCCCCTTGATTTCAAAACTTTTTTCAGTGTATGAAACACTTCTGCACCCATACGAAGGCCTTCGCGAAAATTCTTCGCTCCCACCGGACGTATCATGAATTCCTGGAAAGCGATCGGAGCATCGGAATGTGAGCCGCCATTAATAATGTTCATCATTGGCACAGGCAAAGTTTTTGTATTCGTACCGCCAATGTATCTGTAAAGAGGCATTCCGTGATATTCTGCCGAAGCTTTGGCAACTGCCAGCGAAACGCCAAGGATTGCGTTTGCTCCCAGGTTGCTTTTTGTTTTCGTTCCATCAAGAACCAGCATCTTTTTATCAATGGCGACCTGATCAAGAGCACTCATGCCAATGAGTTCTTTGGCTATGATATTATTCACATTGTCTACAGCCTTAAGAACTCCTTTGCCGAGGTATCTTTTTTTGTCACCATCGCGAAGCTCAATGGCTTCGTTCTCACCAGTAGAAGCACCGGAAGGTACTGCTGCCCTGCCAACAAAGCCACTGGTCAGGGTTACTTCTACTTCAATAGTTGGATTTCCCCTTGAATCAAGGATTTCACGCGCATGAACATTAGCAATTTGTCCCATTATTATTGTTTTTTGATTTGATTGATTGCTCAATAAAAAGGGGATTAGCAATTCTATACCTCTCCCCGTTTTATTGAAATGTTTTATATTATTTAAGACTATTATTCCTTCTTTTCATTATCTGTATCATTTTCGGAACCTTCTTTTTTTTCATCTTCCGCTTTACTATCCTCTTTTTTATCTTCTGCTTTCTTTTCCATTTCTTTTCCTTCATCTGTTCCGGCTTCAGCAGCTTTTCCTTCATCTGTTTTTTCCGGCGGTGTTTCCGTCTTCTCTGCAGGGGATTCATCTTCAGCCGGTTTCTCTGAGACCGCTTCCTCCTTAACAGTTTCATCAGCCGCCACAGATTTCTGATCTACTTCTGCTTCTGTTTTCTCATCGACTTTACCGACAGATCCCTCCTGTTTGGCTGTCGTCTCAACCGGACTTTTTTCCTCCTGATCGATTGCTTCAGGTTCCTGTACTGCTTCTTCCTTGCCATCATCTGCGGCAGTTACATCTTCTGCCTGCAGGGCAGAGGCCTGGGGCTGCTCTCCTTCGGACTTTTTCTTGCCACCTCTTCTTCTGCGCCGTCCTGATCTGGACTGCGTTTCCTCCCCGGCCGCCAACAGATTTTCGTTGTAATCCACCAGTTCAATAACACACATTTCAGCATTATCTCCAAGCCTGGTGCCTGTTTTTAATATTCTCGTATAACCACCGGGACGATTTATTATTTTCGGGGATATCTCCCTGAATAATTCACTAACAGCTTCTTTATCCTGAAGGTAACTGAAAACAACACGACGGGAATGAGTCGAATCGTCTTTTGATTTTGTAATAAGCGGTTCAACAAAACCCCTCAGTGCCTTTGCTTTTGCTGTTGTAGTTTTTATTCTTTTATGCAATATAAGTGATGCTGCCATGTTTGCCAGCATGGCTTTCCTGTGACTGGCTGTTCTGCTCAGGTGATTAAAACTCTTTCTGTGTCGCATTCTCTTATCTGTTTATTCAGGGTCTTACTAACCCGGGAATTATTCTTTATCAAGTTTATACTTCGACGTATCCATTCCAAAACTCAAATTCAGGTTTTCAAGCAATTCGTCAAGTTCTGTCAGAGATTTCTTGCCGAAATTCCTGAATTTCAAAAGATCGTTTTTATTGAATTTTACAAGATCTCCCAATGTTTCAACTTCTGCCGCTTTCAAACAATTCAAAGCACGAACGGATAAATCAAGATCGACCAGTTTCTGCTTCAGTTGTTGTCTCATGTGCAACACTTCCTCATCAAATTCTTCATTCGCCAATTGTTTATCCGTGTCAAGGGTTATCTTCTCATCGGAGAACAACATGAAATGATAAATAAGTATTTTAGCAGCTTCTTTCAGTGCTTCTTTCGGATGAACGGACCCATCAGTCTGTATTTCAAACAGCAATTTTTCATAATCGGTTTTTTGTTCCACCCGATAATTTTCAATGGTATACTTTACATTTTTGATGGGTGTGAAAATCGCGTCAACCGGGATTAATCCGAATTCGGCATCCAGGGGTTTGTTCTCTTCTGCCGGAACATAACCGCGTCCTTTATTGATATTGATCTCCATCTGAAGTTCAACGG
>JASFVU010000432.1:0-3575 GCA_050049665.1 Bacteroidales bacterium
TTGTGGATACCGGTGAACCCATATTGATGGGCTGTCGCCACTCGTTTTCTCCTTTTCGCTGAGAACGAAAGAGATCAAAACCTCCCATATTTAAATGCCCTTGTGAACTGAAATACAAGATCTCGTTATCTGCATTAATGATCGGATTTTCTTCATCGAACGGAGTATTAACTACCGGTCCCAGATTCACGGCCGGCCCCCAGTCATTCGTTTCATCCAGCTTTGACATATAAATATCCAATCCACCGGAACCTCCGGGCCGGTTGCTTGTGAAAAACAGGGTTTTTCCGTCGGCAGACAAACTGGCAAAAGTTTCATGGTATTTTGTATTGATATTCTCATTAAGCGGTTCAAGATCCGACCATCCGTTCTCTTCCAGTCTGGTGGTGAACAGTTCCCCTGCATTCGGAGTCACATAGAGGTACAGGAACAACTGGTCACCATCCGAGGATGCCCCAACGAGAATATGATCGCCGTCGCTCCCGATCCCGGGCGTTAAATTAACCGGTTCGGACCAACCCGCCTCACCGTACGAAGAACGCATCAGAGCATCATAAAACTTTAGTTCCTCCATATAATATAAAACACTATCGTGCTTTACCAGTACAGGATTATAATTTGCAAATTCATCATTAATCTGATCAGGCAGTTTCTCTGTATGTGGCTCACCGGGAAAAGCAGCCAGTAAGATAGCGTTTTCACAGCGTTTGATATGAATATCAATCACAGCGTTCATTTCAGGATCATTGTTTGCAAGGGTGTCTTTAAGTTCCTCAAAGATACTGATCGCCTTCCTGGGTTGTCCATGAATCCTGTATGCCACCCCGAGCATCAGCAATGCTTTGACAGGTGCACTGGTTTCCTCAATTGAATTTTCATAATCGAATGTAATGTTCCTGCATGCATCTTCAAAATATGGAAGTGATTTATCCTTTTGGCCACGAATATTTAAATAACAGGTTCCTATCTTAAAGGAAATATTTGCATTGATTACTTCTTTTTTCTCAAGAAGCATATAAAGAGGCAATGCTTCTATGTATTCTTCCGATTCAAGATATTCCTCCGCATCATCATAAATGTCTTTATTGGAAAGCCATATTTGCCCGAAAACTGCTGATGAAAAATACAATTGAAAGATCAGCAGCAGGGTTAACCGGTCGAAATATTTCATAGATTTCTATTGTTTTTTTCTTCGTAGGGTTACCAGTATAATTAATATCAATATTACAATATTTACTAAAACAATGGTCGTCAGAAACTTCTTATTCTTCCAGATACTTCCCCCGTTACTTTCATATTCCGTGATCACTCTGTCAGAAAGACCGCGTTCCAGTATCATCCGGATCAGTAAATTGTTTATGTCTGATTCCGTAAAATCGTAATCCTGAGTAGCAACAAGGAGGTATTGTAACAGTTCATACGGATTTGAAAAGAATTTCAATGATGTATCTGTCAGTGCCTTATTGATTGATTCGAAGTTGTACGATATCAGTTTTTCATAGAATTCGCGAACATCGGTAATACCTGTCAGATCAAGCAAAAGATTGTATAATTCTTCCCTGGAATAGTTCTTATGTCTGGACTGGTCAACAAGGTATTCCAATAATTGCTCAAAGGTATGTATCTGGTTCTCATCCAGGTTAAGCAGCAAAAGTTGGGATTTTAGTGTGCCGGCTGCAGTATTGGTCAGCAGTTCATTGAATGAATCGAGGTAGTAATCCCTGTTCAGAGAAGCTTTTTCAAGTGCTTCGATCAGTTCGGTATAAGTATAATCTTCCGTTGATGCCAAAGCAAACAGGTGATTAAGCAAATCAACCGAATTTTCAATCGAAACAGCTTCAAATTGTAATTCTCCCAGGTATTCTTTGAGTCCGTTCGAAGAAGCAATGAGAATATTCTGAAAGAGAAAGTCCAGGTCCTCGGTAGTTGACGCAATCTGCAATAAATTACCGGCTTCAACATCGCCTAGATCACCGGAAAATAATTCCCATGCCTGTTCCGGCTCTGATATGTCCGGACTTTCAACGGAATGTGCTGTATCTTTATGAAATCCCCTCAGGTATGAATACAGCTTATTCCCATCTTCAAGTTCAGAATAAATTAACCCGAGCAAAGATTCACGCATCCGGATCTGAGAGATCAGATTCTCATCCAGTAGTGTTCTGATATAGATCAATGGAATGGCAGAACTATCCAACAAAACATTCCAGTTGCTGTCCTGTTCAGGATACACATCTCTGAAAGCCTCATTGAACAGATCCTTGTCTTTTTGAGAAAAATATATGGCATACAGATGGTTTACATCATCTGCTGAAAATCCTTCCTGTGAAGAAACTTCAATCAGGTGAGAATAAAGAGCCGAGAAACTCTCAAAATCATTCCTGTTAATTCTACTCAGATAATGCTGCAATGCTCCATCAGAGATCGCATCGAATGATTTCACATAAACAGATCCGCCGGCATCAATTTCTTCCGGTTTGTCCTGGTTCTCAACAAGCAGAGGAGGATAATATGTCACATTTACCATCGCCGTCGAAGTTTCTCCATTTTCATCCGTGGCAGTAAACTTCAAAATATTTTCTCCGGGCTTTGGTCTGTAGAAATAAGTGAATCTCTTTCTGACAGATTCAATAGATTCCGTAAGAACCAGACTGTCATTCACCCTTACAATCACTTCAAGATCAGATCCTTTTGGTACGATCAGTTCAATCGGAACAGCACCTGAGTCATTTACTGCATAAAAATCACTTTTCACTTCTAATCCCGGTTTGATATTCATCGCAACCGGTGCCGTAGTTACTGAAGATTTTTCAAGGGAAATAGCCGGTAAAGCCAATAAGGCTTCCGGATGATTAACGGATATGGTCAACTCCTTCCGGTACGGTTCAATCTCAGAGCCTTCAATAAGCAGTATATAATCCCCCTGGGTTGCTGAAAGATCAAACGACCCGTCTTCCTCTGCCCTGGTCTTTTCTTTTATTTCTCCTGTGTTCGCATCAATAAGGGTAACCGATACTTTCCGATAGAATTTCGAGTCAGTTTCATTTGCACTTAATTGCCCTTTAATCTGAAATGTTCTGGGGATGAGATCATTGTATACTTCTATCTCATAAATGTCAAGCATGCCGTTAGTATTGTCTTCAATATAGCATGCCATGTATCCGAAAGAATTCACTCCCATCGGATTATAGAACAGATTATCATTTGTTGTATTGAGAGGAGACCCCATGTTCACAGGCTTACTCCAGTTTCCGTCGCTCTTCAAATGACTCAGAAAAACATCATATCCGCCCATGGTTTGGTGTCCCTGTGAACTGAAAAACAAAGTGTATCCTTCATTGCTCAGGAACGGCGTTTCCTCGTTGCTCGGCGAATTTATAACCGGTCCGAGATTAACAGCCGGGCCCCAGTCTCCTTTCAGTCCGCGTTTTGACTTGTAAATATCAAGCCCGCCATATCCTCCGGTACGATTTGAGGTAAAATAAAGATATTGTCCGTCATCCGACAAAGATGCGTGAGACTCCCAGAATTTTGTATTGATATTGTCGTTCAATTTTTCCAATGGCCCCCACTTT
>JASFVU010000433.1:0-3571 GCA_050049665.1 Bacteroidales bacterium
ATTTTATAATAGATATTCCCATTTTGTGTGATAGTAAAAAATCCTCCTTCCATAATCACTTCAGGATTGCCCCATTGATTCCCATGCCTTTTGAATTTTAAGATTTGCAATCCCTCGGCGTCTCCATCTGAAGGTACAGGGCCGCAACGATAAATGTATAACTTTTGATTATCGGCAGAAATCACTGGTCCCCCCTCATAATAATTATGGTTCGAAAATGATACAAGTGATGGAATAGTCCACCTGTTTTTAATACGTTTTGTGCAGTAAATGTGCTGATAGACACTATCATTCGAAATATGGATTACTGACCAGTATATTTCTTGTCCGTCTCTAGAGAATGCCGGGCTGCTGTGTTCATGTTTTTCGGTAGATACAATACTTGGAGCGAAAACTACCGGTGTATCTCCAGGAGGGATTTGTTCTAAATAATCACCATATAAATCAGTGAATTCTAGTGTGTCTTGTGCATAAATAAAAAGGTTCAGGCCTAATAGTATTAAAGCTAAATATATTTTCATTTTATAAAATTCGATGTTTTAAAAAGAAATAAACATACAACTTTTCCTATTGCTTATGGATACGAAACATTTCAATAATAATCACATTTGTTCCAAATATTTTATCAATAATTTAATATTAATGTTATCAGTTCTGTGTTCTCCTAAATGTGGCCTAACGTTCCTGGTATATGATGTCGTTGGCGTTGCATCGCAGTTAGTTTGATTAGGAAGATACAAAAATGCGGACTGCGTTCATATCCACCGTGCGAAAACTTAGCCAATGCATTATATACCATGTGCCTGTGGCACAACTTAAAAAAATGTTCATAACAGCAATATACAAAAATTGACTTAAGCAGGATTACAATGTAACTTGAAAATCAAAACCTCTATGCTTGGGAAAAAGGATTATCAGGAGAAGCTATTTTTGTCCTTCTCACTTAGTCAGCGAGTTCCGAAAGACAACTTTTACTGCCGGTTGAAGAAAGTTCTTGATTTACAGTTTGTACGCGATATGGCCAGGCCTTATTATGGAACAGAGGGTCAAAAGTCGATTGATCCTACTGTATTTTTTCGTTTGATGCTCATTGGTTATCTGGAAAACATAGTCTCTGATCGTCAATTGATAGAACATGTAAGTATGCGCATGGATCTGCTTTACTTTATAGATTACGATATTGATGAGCCTTTGCCCTGGCATTCGACAATCAGTCGAACACGAAAGATGTTACCCGATGCTCTTTTTGAGGAAGCCTTTGAGCGGGTTTTATCACTTTGTGTTGCAAGTGGTCTTGTTGCCGGGCATACCCAGGCTGTTGATTCAGCCTATATAAAAGCCAATGCATCTCTGGACAGTTTGGAAAAGAAACGACCTGCTGAGTCACTGTCAACTCATATAAAAAGAACTCAGGAGGAGAATAATGAAGATGGTGAGGATACTCCCCGGCGAAAAGCGAAGAACGACCATAGCAGCGATGAACAAAAGACCATTCAGTCAAGCCCCAAACAACTGAAAGATCTTGATACACATCAAAAATGGTTTAAGGATAGAAAGCAAGGGCCGTTGGGTTCTCAGGATTATCGCTCTCGTTACCTGAGCAACAAAACTCATTATTCTCCTGTTGATCCGGATGCACGTGTAGCAGTAAAACCGGGTAAACCCCGTCAACTTTACTATATGAGCAGCATGAGTGTTGATACCGCCCGGCATGTTATCACTCATATCAGGGCCAACCATGCCGATCGTAAAGACAGCCTGAACCTGATAGACATTGCCCGCCGGACTCAGCAACGACTGAAAAGAAACCAATTAATGATGGATACCCTGCTGGCAGATACCGGATTTAGCAATGGAGAGAACTACCGTTACCTTGAGAACAACAATATTGTTGGTTATATTCCACCTCATGGACAATACGAGGGTACCCGAGAAGGATTTACCTATGAACCGGAACATGACCGCTGGCGATGTAGTCAGGGGAAATATGCACTGTTTAAGACAATCAGGTATCAGAAGAATCATCCTGAAAAGCATTACCGAACTACACGGGCCGATTGTAAAGGTTGCCCTTTAGCTGGTAAATGCATTGGAAAGTCTCATGAGAAGCAGTTAAGGATCACAGTTTACAAAGAGGAATATGACAGGGCATTGATACGCTCGAAATCCAGGAAAGCAAGCTACTATAAAACAGTAAGACAAAGTACGGTAGAACCAGTGTTTGGCACATTGATCAACTTTCGGGGGTTGCGAAAGATAAATACCCGGGGTATTGAGAGTGCCAACAAAGTAATGCTCATGGCTGCCATAGCATACAACCTTAAGAAACTATTGAAACATCAGCAGAAAATGAAGTCAGCTGCACAAAGGGTAAAGGAGGGCACAATGTTCTTTTTTAGTTACCTTATGTGGCTTAGTTTAGAGCCATTTAATGCTATCTGGCAAGGTTTGAAGCAAAATCTGAAACAAAAACCAGTATTATTACTTCTTGAAATTTAAATCTAAATTTCATTGAAAATCAGAAAAGAACTTGATTATTCTCTGGATTAGGGGGTTGTGCAACGGTTACCATTGTTGTAGTGCGTTTTTATATGTTTGTCTGACTTAATTGTCTCACTTCACTTTTTATCACCTTATTCTTATTATCGATTTCCACCATATAATCAGCATATCTTGATGAGAATGTAAATCGGGTCTGGTTATTTTCATAAGTCCTTGTTGATGTCAATTTTAACATGTTAGGATTAACTCCATACTTTTTTGAAATAAAATCCTTAATTCTGCCAATATCAAATTGTTTAATCTCAGCATATTCATATCCCTTGCCTTTTAGAAACTGAAATATTTTGGCAATACCACTTTGGCTTAATCCAGCTGATAAGCTTATTATGAAATCAACAAAATAACCACTTGCTCCCCACTCGTAAATGCCTATCTTTTTTGTAATAGCTGTAAAATCATCAGGGAATTCAGAATTTAGAAATGATAGTAATTCTCTTGTATCTTTCACATTTAACTCAATTTCTCCTAAAGAGAGCACCGTATCATCTTCAACCAAACTTTTAAAATCCTCTTTATCATCTGATACAAATTGAAAATTCTCATTAAGCCAATCCACTGTTCCTTTTTCCTCTTGACCGCCTAAGAATTCAAGCCTAATTAATGGTATCTCATCTTGCGGTTTAATTAAATCAATGGCAATCCCTTCCCCTTCATGTAATTTATCAACTACTTCCTCAATAATTATTGATGTTTCAAAAGTCCCATGAAAAACAAGTTTAAATTCTGTTGGATTAAAATCTTTATCTCTAAATTGACGATATATATCTATTCTAAATTTGTCCATAATATCTCATTTTAGGTTTAGCTTGATAACGAGCACTTTGCTAATGCACTACAACGGTGGCGGTATGAAACGTTGCGCATTTTGAAACACAAACTTATCAGCCCGCTAAGCCGTTGATTAAATGTTATGTCGCTCAAATATAGCACTATCCGCGCAATGTTTTATGACCGCGTGTTGGCAGCGGGTGCTCATTCCACTACAATAATTCTTTTTGTTTCATAATAA
>JASFVU010000434.1:0-3566 GCA_050049665.1 Bacteroidales bacterium
CACACAAGCCTTTCTTCTTGCGGAATTAAACTCACTCCTCCTTCGTCGTCGCTCAGACAAAATTCCTCCGCAATGCTCACCCGCCTGAAAGACTTACTTGAATCCTGCGTGCGTATTCCCCGTAGCTTGCTGCGGGGTTAGCGAGCACAAAAAAAATAAACAAAAAAGGATCGAAGATTGGCTTCGCCGAACTCTTCGCCAGAGCGAAATCAGTTCCTTGCCGTAGGCGGCGAGGAGCTTCAATTACTACGCTATTTTTCCCAGACGGTCCGATCATAGGATAGATAAATTGTAGAATTGTGAAACCTATGACTAAAAATTAAATAGTGAACTTCCGAAGCCGAGGGCCAATTCATAACGATTAAAATCTCTCTGATCCGGATATCTATCCAAAGTCTTCTTCTTCAACTCATCAATAATAAACACCTTCTTCTGTATTCATAATTCTTCATTTTTAATTAACGTGAGTTCGAAATAAAAAATCTTATAATTATTTAACAAAGTTTTTAGTGAATTCTTAGTGTTTTAGTGTCTTTGTGGCACTTTCTTGTATGGATTTTATGCCACTAAGACTCCAATACTCAAAGAAAACACAAAGATTTTTCTATATATATTTATGTATCAATAAATTACATTTCACTCCTTATATCGAACTCACGTTAATTACTATTTGAACTTCTTCATCTTCATTTCATCACTTCATCGATTAATTCAATTAATTCAGTCATTAAGATTTGCTTTTTGATTTTTGGGATTTGAATTTTTGAAATTTCTCTCTCTTTTCATCTCAATTCACCATCTCATCAACTAATCACCTAATCAGTAATGGACACCTTCTCAATGCTCATCTCTCGAACGGGCAAGTAACGGCGATGAGCCTTAATTTACTGTTAAATAATCAGTAAATCTTTTCCTTTTTGCAACTTCTTCATTTCTGTTGTGTCCTTCATGATAACAGTTTTTGGGATTTCCATTAAATCAAAACCATGAAACCATGAAATTGAATTTGTTTTTTTCTTTTTTGTTATTGACCTTATTTGGATGTTATCTGCAGGCGCAGTCATTGAAGCAAACGATCAGAGGCAGAGTAGTGGACCTTGATTCCGAGACTCCTTTGATCGGGGTGGCTTTGTACATTGACGGCTCGGATCCTGTTATCGGGACAATTACCGATAATGATGGATATTTTCAGTTCCGGGAACTGCCCATTGGCAGAC
This sequence comes from Bacteroidales bacterium, assembly GCA_050049665.1. GTDB lineage: Bacteria > Bacteroidota > Bacteroidia > Bacteroidales > UBA10428 > UBA10428. Next base: position 1,218 of record JASFVU010000434.1, read on the forward strand.
ACAACGTTGTTGTTTCCTATATCGGATATGAAGACAAGATAATACCAAACCTGCTGCTCGGAGCGGGAAAAGAAGTATATCTGAATATCGAACTCACGGAATCTGTTGAGAAACTTGACGAGGTAGTTGTCTCGGCACACAAGAATAAAGGCGAGCCACTCAACGACATGGCAACGGTAAGTGCACGTTCGATCTCTGTTGAAGAGACACAAAGATTTGCCGGGAGTTTTAATGATCCTTCGAGGCTGGTATCATCCTATGCCGGGGTCATGACAGATCCCGATGGCGATAACAATATAATCATCCGGGGAAATTCACCACGAGGTTTGCAGTGGCGGATTGAAGGAGTTGATGTTCCGAATCCGAATCATTTTGCCAATGAAGGAGCAACAGGCGGACCGATCAGTATACTTAACAATACGACCTTAAGTGATTGTGATTTTTTCACAGGGGCTTTTCCGGCCGATTATGGCGATTCGTATTCCGGTGTTTTTGATATTCATTTGAGAAAAGGGAACAATGCCAGAAGAGAATTTACTTTGCAGGCCGGTATTATCGGAATTGATGTTACTGCTGAAGGTCCCTTTACAAAAGATTCTCCGGCATCCTATCTGGTCAATTACCGGTATTCTTCTTTGGACCTGCTTACGCAAATGGGGATCAAAGTAGTGGGGGATGCCATCCCCAGATTTCAGGATCTGACGTACAACATAAATATTCCAACCAACAGCTATGGTACATTTCAGGTATTTGGTATCGGAGGATTGAGCAATATTTATTTTGAAGAAGAGGACTGGAAACAATCTTTTTCAGCCGATATGGGAGTTATGGGATTGAATCATATGTTGTCTTTTGGCGATAACACGTATTTAAAGACCAATCTGTCAGTGACCGGAACAGGGAACAACTGGTTATATCATGAAATGGAAGAAGAACAGCTATACTGGGAAAAGAAGGGAAGCGATGAATTTTATTATATGACCTATACGGCCGGGACAGACCTCACGCATAAATTCTCTGCCAAACACACTATGAAAATCGGGATAACAGGAAAGGTACTGACCTACGACCTGACTATGGACGATTATGATTACGATTATGAAACGCTAGACAGAACACTTGATGATAAAGGAAGATCAGAGTTGTTTCAGGGTTATTTGAACTGGAAGTACAGACCGGTTTCTAGTCTCACTTTTAATACCGGACTGCATTGGAAATATTTTAACCTGAACGGGAACAAAGCTTTTGAACCGAGAATAGGTGCCAGATGGCAATTTACGGAAAGGCAGGCGCTTACAGCGGGACTTGGACTTCATAGCAAGACGGATAATATTTCTTTGTACCTCATGCGGGCAAAAGAGGAAGACGGCAGTCTTGTCCAGAAGAACAAAGACCTGGATTTTTTAAAGGCCCGCCATTATGTTCTCGGTTATGAAAACAGGATCACTCGTGATCTGAACATAAAGATTGAAACATATTACCAGGAACTGTATAATGTGCCGGTCTCAGCTTCGGATGACAGTACCTTTTCAATTTTAAACAGTACCAGCGGATACATTATAACAAAGTTGGTTAATGAGGGGACCGGGACCAATTATGGCATGGAACTGACGGTGGAAAAGTTCTTCTCAAGGAATTTTTATTTTATGCTTACAGGCTCATTATTTGAATCGAGATACACCGATATAAAAGGCGATGAACATTATACACGTTTTAGTCACGGGTACATAACAAATGTTGTCGGCGGAATGGAGTTTCCGCTGGGCCGGAATAAAAATTCGGCATTGGCTGTTAATGTCAGGGGGACATACGGCGGAGGTCAGATGTATACGCCCATTGATGTTGATCAGTCAAAAGAAGAAGGATATACAATAAGAGACTGGAACAGGGCATTTGAGGATCAAAGGGATGACTATATCCGGTTTGATCTGAAGATCAGCTTCAGAAGAAATAAGAAAAAGACAACACGTGTCTGGGAACTTGATATACAAAACGTGACGAATAATCTGAATGTCACCGGTGATTACTGGAATGATGATGATCAGACAGTGGAGACATGGACTCAGTTAGGTATACTGCCGACGCTTAACTATCGTATTGAGTTTTAGTGATTTTTAAATTGATCCTGATCAAGCAATGTTTATGTATCTTATGGGTCATATTGACTTCCCTGCCAGCAGGTTTGCTCTCACTATATGAGCAAACCTGCCGAAGGAATGGCAGGTTGGGTCAAGCTCTTTTGCTTTAATTGAAATCCGATATCTATACTTGAATTATGGTTTTATTTAATTAATTTTCCATCACACTAGCCTTTTTTCGAACTGTTTGGGAACAGTTCGATTTCCTTTT